>RPQK01000208.1 GCA_003819755.1 Acidobacteriota bacterium
ACTTTATACACATCTCGGAACCAGCGAGGTTCGTGATCGCGGGATGCGGCAACGTAGGGTGGGTTTCGAACCCGCCCGGTGCTTTTTCAGGGCGGGTTGAAACCCACGGCATCGGAGCACCCATGCGCCCGGGCGGGCGCGCTTCATCCCCGTGGGTTTCAACCCGCCCTGAAAAAGCACCGGGCGGGTTCGAAACCCACCCTACGTTGCCATCCCGCGATCACGAACCTCGCTGGTTCCAAGATGTGTATAAAGTGCAGGGCAACGAGAGGCCGAACCCGGCCCGAGCGCCGAGCCAAGCCCGGTTGAGGACTACGATCATGAAAATACTCATCGTTGACGACGAAGAGACGGCCCGTTATGGGATGCGACGGACTTTGGATATCAAGGGGAGGGTGTTCGAGGCTGCCACGCTGACTGCAGCCCGGAAGATCAGTGCGGAGGAAAAGCCTGACCTCGTGCTGCTCGACCTGAACCTGGGGGGGGAGAACGGGTTTGACCTCCTCGAGGAGATTCAGTCGCAGGAGTCTCCGCCGAAGGTCATCATCATCACGGCCCATGGCAGTGAAAAGGTGGCCGTCGACGCGATGAAACGCGGCGCTTTTGATTACCTCGCCAAACCGTTTGACATCGACGAGCTCCGCCTGATTGTCAGGAATGCCGCCCAGCAGATCGAGTTGCAGCAGGAGAATCAGGACCTGAAACTCGAACTGGCCGCAGTGTCAGGAAGTGGCGACCTCCTCGGGGTCAGTCAGTCGATCCGTCAGGTCTTTGGCATGATCGAGAAGATCGCCGAGACAGATGTCACCGTGCTGCTGCTCGGCGAAAGTGGGGTTGGGAAGGAGTTGGTCGCACGGGAGCTCCATCGGCGCAGCCCGCGGTCGGCGCGCCCTTTTGTGACGGTGAACTGTGCTGCGATCCCGGAGAACCTGATGGAAAGCGAGTTGTTCGGCCACGAAAAAGGCGCTTTCACGGGAGCTCTGCAGCGGCGGACCGGGAAGTTCGAGCAGGCCCAGACAGGGACGCTGTTTCTGGATGAGATCGGCGATATGGCGGTCGAGACGCAAGCGAAAATACTTCGTGCCCTGGAGGAACGAAGCATAGAGCGGTTGGGCGGTGACGAGACCATCGATGTCGATGTCCGGATCATCAGCGCCACCAATCGGGACCTCCGCGGCATGGTGAAGCAGGGGCAATTCCGCGAAGATCTCTACTACCGGCTCGAGGTTGTCCAGGTCGATATTCCTCCGTTGCGGGAGCGCAAGGAGGATATTCCCCTCCTGGAAAGTCATTTCCGCAAGCTCTTCGCCGGGAAGCATAAACGGGCCGTTCCAGAAATCAGCCCGGGTGCCTTGGCCCGGGTTATACAGTTTCCCTTCCCGGGGAACGTGCGTCAGCTTCGTAACCTCATTGAACGCCTCGTTGTGCTCGATTCCACGGGCCGGATAGAGGAGAAGGACCTGCCGGAGGAGATCAGGTTCTATTACCCGGAGCAGGGGGCCGATACCTCAGAGACCAAAATGGGCTCTTTTCTGAGCATGGATTTCAGAACGGCCCGGGAATCATTCGAGATTAGATACTTGCTCGCGAAGCTCCGGGAGAATAACAACAACATCAGCCGGACGGCGCAGGCGATCGGCGTCCACAGGCAAAGCCTGCAGCAGAAAATGAAAGAGCTGGGACTGCGCGAGCATTTGGCGAACGAGGGGTGAGATTTTGTGGCCGCCTCCAGGTATCGCTGATCCACAAGCCAAAGTCCTCCACTCGGTGCGAACCAACGTCGAGAGCCGCGTCTGAAACTCAGGTTTTTTCAAACGAGTGACGAGATTCACTCGCTTTTTCCGTTCTGCGCGTTTCCACTATTCCCGGACGGGACTTTATCGAGAATGAAAATTCTTGTTCGTCCTTTTTGCCTAAAGCGGCATCATAGACGGCAGAAATGGTGCTTTGTGTCGGGTGTCGATAAGGAGGAGGAGAAGATGTCTAGAAAATTAATACTGCCCTTGTTGCTATTGTCTTTGTGTCTCCCGGTCTTCGGCCAGACCATGGGTGATCAGTCATCGGCCGGTTTTAATAATGCGCGGACTTACACAAACAATGACCTCGCCGGAGTGCGGCCTCCGCTCAGGTTATTCCAGACGATCAGCCTAACCGGAGTAACCAACGCCAACAGCGTCGCCGTTTTTGAGAACCAGTTCCTGGTTGGCCAGCCGGGTTCCCCCGTGAATTACAAAATGTTCAGCCGGGGAGGCAATACCCTTTGGACACAAGACGTGTTCGGCACCGGAGGCAGTTTCCGCTACGTGCCGGCCCTGGGTGGGTCGCTCGTCATTCTGGGCGGAGAATCGACCACTTCAGTAAAGGCGGTGAAGATTTCCGACGGCACCGTTCTCTGGAGCGACCAGGTGGGTAATGCCAACGGCCGGTTTCCGGCGGTAACCGATAATCTTGCGATTTACGCCGGGTCGGACAGGATCGTGGCCCGGACTTTGGCCGGATCGGTCTTCTGGCAGCAGGCCGTTACCACTGCGGCGACCGCTATTGCCGTGCGTGACGATTCGCTCTATTTCCTGTCTCGGGACCGAACCCTGCGGGCAGTTAACCTGATGACAGGTGCGCTTAAGTGGGCTCCGGTCTTGAATGTGGCTTCAGATGGAGCCAGCCTTGTTGCCTCGGAAAAGTATCTATTTGTGAACGACCCTGCCGGCGGGATTGTCGCGGCCTTTAGCGCGGCGACCGGTCAGCTGGCCTGGAATCAGATTGTTAATCTCCCCGGCACTTTTGCCACCGGTCCTGCCCTGGCGCTGGCTTATGGCCGTTTGTACGTCTTCAGGGCCAACAACGGGAGCGGCCGGGCGGCGATCTCCGCCTACGATGCAGACACCGGTGAGGCGATCTGGGTTGTGAGGGAACACGGCGAGGGATTGAGCCACGCGTTCATCGCCGACAACGCGATTTACTACTATCACGGCAACGAAGACATTCGCGTCCGTGACGCGGCGACCGGAACTCTTATTTGGAGCATCCCGGACACGCGCATAACAGCCCTCACGGCGGCCAATGGCGAGCTTGTGGCGCTGCGACCAAACGCGATTGACATCTATCAGCCGACCAACGAAATCTTCATGCCTCACATGGCCAATGGTGCGGGCCAGACGACGTTGATCATGCTTTCGAATACGGGTTCACAGCCCGCCACTGCCGACGTCGAGTTCTTCAAGGAAGATGGCGGCCATCTTTCAGTCCCTCTCCGCAGCTTCGGAACTCAGTTTGAAGTCCAGGTTACGATACCTCCCAATTCTTCTACCGCTGTTCAGACGCTGGATCAGGGAGGCAACCTCGTTTCCGGCTGGGTACGGGTTGGGTCCACGGTTCCGCTTCACGGGACGACCAACTTCCAGTATTCCGAGCAGCAGGACATCGTTCGGGAGGCAGGAGTGGCTGACGCGGTCGCGATCGGCGCTGCCAATATCTTCGTCAGTGTCGGCGGTGGTTTTAACGCCGGCGTGGCCATGGCCAATCCGACCGAACAGGACGCCGAAGTGACCCTGCGTCTCCTGAACAACTCCGGGATTGAGGTGGGGAGTCAGACGATGACGTTGGAATCGGGAGGGCACGTGGCTCGCTTTATTAATGAGATGTTCACCTCGCAGGTCGGTAGCGCGTTCGAGGGAACTCTTGCGGTAGAGACCGATGTGCCGCTCGCGATCACCGCGATCAGAACCAAAGGCGGGATCCAAATCTCGAGCTTTCCGATAGGACAAGCAGTGAGGTAGTCATCAGGCACGGTTGAATGACTCGCCGTCTGGCCGGGAAGGACCTCAAGGACCTCAAAGATCTCAGGGACCAAAACGCCTGCTTTTCACATTTGGTTCTTGAGGTCCTTGCGGTCTTTGAGGTCCTTTCAGTCTGCTTTAGAACTGAAACGAGATTCCGGTCGTGATCAACCAGCTCGAATCCCAGCCGTCCCTGTTTTCGGCGGAGGTTAACCGGGGGAGCCCCGTGATGTAACGGGAGAAATCGAGCATCAAGAACATTCCTTCCTGGATCTTGATTTCCGTTCCGCCGCCGAAAACGAAACTTGTGCCGTAGTCGACTCCCTCCTGTCCTTGAAAATCAAGGACATGACGGACGAAGCCAACTCCGCCTTTTGCGAATACATTGATCGCATCGCTTCGCTTGGTCAGCTTCACACCCTGAGCCTGATTGATGAACCTCAGTTTCAGACCGCTTTGTTCGACGCCGGCGAGGAAACTCGTCTGACTGAAAATGCCAAAATACGGGTTCAGGTTGTAGACGAAGCCAAAACCGCCGCCGTTAAACCCCTCGCCCTCGAACTCGAACCCTGCGACTCCTCTAAAGTCAAAACCCTGAACGCGCTGGTAATAGCCTTGGAACTCGACCTCCGAGTACTCCTGCGCCAGGCACAGACTGAAAGCCAGTGACAAAACCACTACCGTGATGAGCAACCGCATCATGAGCCTCCTTGTTCGATCTTTTTTTGACGGTGGAAGCGGGCTGAAAAGTTCACAACCCGCTATTTTTGGCCTTTGTACCAAAGTCTGTTGATTTCAATGTATTCGTGCCACTTTTCGGGAACTTCGTCTTCGGGGAAGATCGCTTCAACCGGGCACTCCGGGACGCAAGCTCCGCAATCGATGCATTCTTGTGGATCGATATACAGTTGAGTGGCCGACTCGAATGACTCTTCGTCTTTGCGAGGGTGGATGCAGTCTACCGGGCAGGCATCGACACATGCCGTATCCTTCGCGTCAATACAGGGTTGGCATATGATAAACGCCATCAATCCTCCTTTCCGTCAATGTTACAGTTTAAAGCAAAGGGCCTCCTCATTGATAATCTGGTCCGGTTATCCACCATTGACCCCTCACCGGCGCTTTCATAAACTACAGGCGGTGAATCGCACCGAACGACTCCTGGATCTCATCACATATCTGCTCAATGCCAAGGACCCGGTCCCCTGGCAGGAGATAAAGAACCATTTTTCGGATGATTACGCCCGCGGAGTCGAGGAGTCTAACCAGCGCAAGTTTGAGCGTGACAAGGCCGAGCTGGTCTCTCTGGGCATCCCGATTGACTATCAGGCGGTGGCCGAGGGTCGGAAGGAAGGCTATCTGATTAGAAAAGAGAAGCTCTTCCTTCCCGAAATCGAGTTTGCGCCTACCGAGGCGTCCCTGTTGATGCTGGCGGCCAGTGCGGTGATCGAGAGCGAGAGCTTTCCCTACCGAGAGCAGCTTGAGTCGGCGCTGAACAAGATCATCGGGACACAGAACCGGTTCAGCGTTCCCTCGCAGATCGCCATCAGTGTTCAGAACAGACCGCAAGCGTCTCAGCTGTCCGGTCTGCTCCAGCAGATCCAGGAAGCCTTGGACCGACGGAAGACCATCACGATCAGGTACCATGCTTTCAGCACCGGGGATACCGTCGAGAGGAAGGTCAACCCGTACGGCCTGATCTTCCGAAAAGGGAACTGGACCTTGATCGGGTGGGATCATCTGAGAAAGGGACTCCGGTCCTTTGTTTTGACTCGGATCAAGGGACCGCTCTCGCCCGTAAAGCGACCGGGCACTCCCGACTACGAGATCCCCCAGGACTTCAGTCTGGGAAGCTACTTAAACCGCCAGCCATGGGAGTTGGACGTTCATGAACCGGTGGCGGTCAGGCTGAGAATTGCCAAACACCGGATCCCTGAACTGATCGCTCAGCTGTCGTCCGCCGAGCCATGTGAAGATCACATTTTCGAGATCCGGGTCACGAATACACCCGGCCTTATTTCCTGGGTTCTTTCCCAGAAGACGGACGTGGAAGTGTTGGGGCCGGCCGAAATCCGGCAAGAGCTTCGACGCGTGCTTCGGTCACTCGTATGAACATCACGGACAGGATCAACCGCATTCTTTTCATCATGAGCTTCGTCGCCCAAAATCAGGGCGTCGCACTCGAGGAGTTGGCGAAGCAGGTTGATATGTCTCCCGACGAATTGACCAAAGAGCTGGAGTTCATGCTCCTGATCGGAAAACCTCCGTTTCGCCCGGACGACTACGTCGACATCTATGTCGAGGACCAGCGGGTCTACATCGAGTTTGACCAGATGCTCAACCGGCCGCTTCGCCTGACGCGTGGCGAAGCGCTGGCCCTGCTTATGTCGCTGCAGTTGCTGGATCCCGAGGTTGATCCGGAGGCCGTCGGTTCTTTGAAAAACAAGATCGAACAGTTGATCTCAAGCTCGATTGACGCGGCGTCGCGGCTTGAAGACAGTATCCTGCTCGATCGACCGGCGCGTCCGGTCTCGGCGCATTTTGACCGGCTGCGTAAGGCCGTGGAGCGTCGCCGTAAAGTGGAGATCGAGTACTACTCGCTCGGGCGCAATGAAACCAGCAACCGCGTCGTCCACCCCTATTTCCTCATGAAGAGCCTCGATTACTGGTACCTGACCGGATACTGCGAGCTCCGGAAGGATCTGCGGACGTTCAAGTTCGAGAGGATGCTCAGTGTGAAGATGCTCCCCAACTCCTTTCCACCGCCGCAGGATTCGGCCATCGAGGCGTATAAGAAGGAGTTTCTCAGCTCGCTGGGACGCCGTCACATCGAGATTTATTTCGATTCGTCCGTCGCGCCCTGGATTTGCGAGCAGTACGGAACTTCCGTCAGAGAGGCGCAAGATGGCGGGGTTATCCTGAGCCTTTTCAGCGAGACGCTCGAATACCCGTCGAGACTGGTCCTGGGTTTTGCCCCCCATGCTCGGCCCCTGACTCCGCCTGAGCTTGTGTCCAAGGTTACCGAGGATGCGCAGCGGGTGCTGGGGCTGTACGAGGGCCGGGCGAATTGAACCGAATCGCCGCTCTCAGGAAATCACGGTTGGTTGCGGGCGGGCCAAACTCTCCGGGCAGGATCCCGGAGAGTCCGGCGACGATGAAAGGCTTGCAACGAGCGGTGATCCGGTTTCTGATCCTTGTCGCCTTCATCCTCCTCGCCCACCCGCTTCTTGTGGCCGATCCCCATTCGGCGCGGACCTTCTTCCCTCACTTCTATTCCGAGCAAAAGGAAATCTGGACATTTCCGCTTCACAAGGAATCCTGGAAAAACCGGACTTTCTGGTTGGTTCTCGGACTCTCAACCACAAGTTTCACTCTGGATGGGAAGGCGGCCCAAAGGTTGCGTGAAGATCCCTCCTTCTCGGATTTCAACGATGTGTTTGCTTCCTCGACGAGCGATGTTCTAGTGGCCGTTGCTCCATTGGTGCTGGTCGCCGCAGGTGAAATCAGCCGGGATGCGGAGTTTCGCGACTTCGGATGGAAAGCCGGTGAAGCAGGTCTGAACGGGTTTCTAGTGTCGGCAGTATGGAAGGCCGCCACGCAACGCGGGCGCCCGCATGAGGGCAAGACCTATGGGTTCTGGGAGGGCGGGAACTCTTTCCCGTCCGGTCATGCGACCGTAGCTTGGGCCCTGGCTGCCACCACGGCCTCCCATTTTAAAGGACACAAATGGGTACCCTGGGTCGTGTATCCGGTGGCCGGTCTGGTCAGCTTCTCACGAGTGAGCTCCGGAAACCACTTTCCTTCGGATGCCGTGTTCGGCTCGGTTCTCGGTTTTGTCATCGGAAGGCATGTGGTACATTGAGCGGAGATGAACCCTTTGGGATCACTTATGCATCCCTTGATTCAGGGGCAGTGAGGGAAAGATGAGAAAGATCCTCGCGTTGTTGGTCTTGTTGGGAGTCTCCTCGGGCGTCTTGGCCGAACATCAGTATTATCGGTTCCGGTCCAACGGCTACTACTTCCGTCCGCCGCGAACACTGTACTTCATGCGGCCGGATTATCTTCATAGCTTACACCACAGCTATCGGTTCTACGGGTCTCACGGACCCTTTGGGGGTTACGGGGGCTACGGGGGCTACGGGGGCTACGGGCGCTACGGCAGCTACTACTCGGGAATTCCCGGGTACCTCGGGTACGGCGGCTATGCCCCCGACTGGCTTAACCCGCCGCGCGGGACCTACTCGATTTACCTCGGCAGCCCGGCGGGCATGGAGGTCGTCCGCAGCAATACCTCGGACCTGATCTTCAATGTGAGTCCCTCCCGCGCTTTGGTCTACCTGGACGGAAAGCTGATCGGAAGTGCCCGGGATCTGGCGACGGAAAGAGACCGCTACATGGTTCTTGACGGTTTGCACGAACTACGGGTGGAGTATCCGGGCTACAAGCCTTTCGAAACCGAGCTCACGGTCGAGGCGAACCGGACAGTCCACCTGGACATCGCGCTCGACCCGATTGAGGGACGGTAGCCGAAAAGCAGGGGGAAGGGGCAAAGGGGCAAAGGGGCAAAGGGGCAGAGGGGCAAAGGGAAGAGAAGGCATGAAGCCGATCGTGATTTTCCCTTTGCCCCTCTGCCCCTTTGCCCCTTTGATCCTTTGCCCCTCTGCCCCTTTGCCCCCTTTGCCCCTGCTTTCTTAGTACTGAAACTTGCTCAGATAGTCCAAGCTGATCTTGATCGAATCGAACGGATTGCCCGGGGTGCTATCCTGTTCGACGATGTAATGCTTGATCCCGGCCTGCTTGGAGGCGCTGAAGATCTTCTTGAAGTCCATATTTCCGCGGCCCACTTCGGCGAAGCCGCGCTGGGGAGTCGTGTCCATGTCCTTCACGTGGACCAGTGCGAATCGACCCGGATACTTCTGAAAATACTTGACCGGATCCTGATCGGCCCGCACGACCCAATACAGATCCATCTCCATCTTGACCAGTTTTCGATCCGTGTTCTGGAGGAGCACGTCATAAGGAAGCTGACCATCGAGCGGCTGAAACTCGAAAGCGTGATTGTGGTAGGCGAAATCGAGTCCCGATTTTTTGGATTCTGTTCCCAGGCGGTTGAACAGTTCGGCCAGCTTCTTCCAATCGTCGATCGTTTTTCGTCGGGGCTCCGGTAGCGACGGACAAATCAGGTACTTCTGCCCGAGGATTTTGGCCGTCTCGATCGTCTTCGGAAGGTCCTTCTCGAAGAGATCGAGCCCGATGTGCGCGGACGGCGTCTTCAAGCCGTTCTTCTTCAGAATCGCCTTGACCTGCTGCGGGGTGCGGCCGAAGTAGCCGGCAAACTCCACTTCCCTGTACCCTATTTGGGCGACCCGCGCCAGGGAACCTTCGAAATCCTTCTCCATCTCCGCACGGATGGTGTAGAGCTGGAGGCCGACGCTTTTTACCCGGGCGCCGAGCAAGTGACTGCCGGACCAGACGGCTACAGCACCTGAACCAATCGTCTTTACGAATGCTCGCCTGTTCATGACTTTTCTCCTCGACTATTTGGGAGCGGCTGCCGGAGCCGCTCCAGCGGCCACCGGGAAGCGTTGGTCATACTGTTTGATAATGGCTTCGGTTATGTTGAGCGTCGGGTTGACATAAGCGAAAGACTGGTTCTGGTCCAGCCGGAAGATGGTATCGATTCCGTTCTTCTGGGCGTACTCGCTCAGAATCGTCTGGAGCTTGCCCCCCATCTTCTCCAGAAGGTCATCCTGACGCTGCTGCAACTCCAGCTGTGCGTCCTCCTGCAGCCGCTTCAGCCTGATCTCTTTATCCTGGATCTGCCTTTCCATCTCGGCACGGGTCTGAGGATTCGCCGTAAGGCTGGTCTTCGAATACTGGTCCTGAAGCGTGCGCAGTTCGGTACTCGCGTCCGCCACCTGTTTCTGTTTCGTGTTGGTCAACTCCTGCAGCTTGGCAAACTCCTGTTTCCCCTCGGCGGTGTTGCTCAAGATAGCCACCGGATTGACGAAAGCGATCTTGGTGGGCCCTGAAGCGGCCGGGGCAGCGGCCGGAGTGGAGGGGGCTGGCGTCTGAGCAATAACAAGCAGGGTGCCGGCGGCCACCATCACAGCCAGCAGGATAATTCGGTGTAACCTCTTTTGCATCTCGTTGTTCCTCCTTCGGAATCTGACTATTTTACTATCAAAACGCCGTTCAGCGTTCAGCGTTCACCGTTCAGCGTTCACCGTTCAGCGTTCAGCGTTCACGGTTGAGGGTGTAAAAGCATCAAAGTTGCCCGCAACCGTAGGTCGCGGGCAACTTTGATTCTTTCACACCCTCAACGCTGAACGCTGAACGGTGAACGGTGAACGCTGAACGGTGAACGGTGAACGCTGAACGGTGAACGGTGAACGCTGAACG
>RPQK01000209.1 GCA_003819755.1 Acidobacteriota bacterium
CAGCATCATGCTCTGAACGCTTCTTGACGATCGCTTTGGATGCATCGCCGCACTCCATGCCGAGGTGCCCTTCGATGCGCATGAAGGAGCACTGGTTGTAATCGGTGTCCAGATCGTACCTGGCCTGCTCCCCCTCGCCTGCTTCCGGCAGCCAATAGGACCAGAGCGGGTCGGTCGTGCAGCACAGACGCGGTTGCCAGTACTGCCTCATCGGAAACTCCGATTTTGGATCGAGTGTGTAGTAGAAAGGCACGGCGCGCCGGCCAAGCGGATGAACCTCGGTATGGCTCGGCGTGAGTCGAACTTCACCGGCTTCCTTGAAGTTCAGACTCGCCGCCATCGCCGCGAGCCGCAGGAAAAGCTTGCGGACCCGATCGAGATCCTGGTGCATAACGTTACGCACCGGTGAGGGGATGAACTTATTGCAGTACTTTGGCTTGGACTCTGCCTCCCCGCCGAGCATCAGGTGCCGCGGAAAGTGGAGGCCTGAGTGGCATTCCCGGACCAACGAGCAGGCTGCTGTGACAAACTCATTGTAGGCTGAAACGAAGTCCTTCAAAGCGTCGTAGCGGTACTGGTCTATTTCGTCACGACGGAAAAGTCCCGGCAGGTGTGCGATTGGCTCGAAGGCCGATTGGTCAAGATTCAAGATGTGACGATATTTAGTGAACGCCTCCCGAATTCGTTCCCGGAGGATCTGCGGTGCTTCGGAAGCCAAGACAATTTTCTCGTAGCCTGCGTTGATCTCGCTTGCGGTCTTGACCTCTTCCAGACTGAGCACCGTGTGCAGCCTTGGCACCCGCTCCAGTGTTGGAGCCGGACCGCAAGGTTCGACTTCCTGGAGATCGTCGGGGTGAACCAGCAGGGCTCGCAAATTCAGGTTGACGTTGACGCCCTTGTTGTTGCAATCGGTGACCAGACAGGATCGTAATGAGACCCGTTCTTTCTCGAGATAGAGAACGAGAATTCGTTCGGAAACAGTTTCGGTGTCCAGCGGCTCAGGTTTCAGGCTGGAATTGGCGCCAGGCGCCTCGGCAGCCTTCAAGGCTTCCTCTGCCCCGGCCTTGTCCAACAACTCGACGATCTCCTTGGTCTGCGTTTTTCCGGGACGCCATTCATAAACCGGCTCGTGGTGTTCGTCCTTGTCCGGATCGTCGTATCTTCGAAAATGGGTGAAGTCGCAGTCATCTTCCAATTGGATCAGGTAGCCGTCGGAGGTCACTCCAAAGCCTGCCGTTACCGTGAGGTGACAATCTGGCTCTTTGCCGAGGACTGTCCAATTCAGCCCGCAAATCTTGCCGATTCCTACCAGGCAGACCCGACTTTGCCGATCCTGCTCATCGAGGTACTCACGCAGGTCGTTCAGCTGTTCGCTGGTCAGAACCTGGTTGGCCACGAATTCCGGATAACTATCTTGTTTGGCTATCATGGTCGTGTCCTGCACTAAAAAGTTCCCAAACTCGTGTTGTTGAGTGTCACCTGCGGGGCATCGCCGTACGTCTCTATGCAGTCGTGTAGTCGTGCGACCGGGTGGACGTTCACCAGGCTGTCCAGGCGGGTGATCAGTTGATCGAGAGAGCCGCGATAGGCCAAATGCTCGGGGCCGGTCTCCGGCAGCGGAAGCTGGCCGGTAAGGGGCATTGCCTCAGCCGGCGTCCTGGCCGTCCGGCACGGCGAGCCCACGTTTTGGAGCGCAGCCAGTTTCTCCGCCCAAGCGTTGTAGTCCATCTCGAAGTCCCTCATCTGAGCATGGCTGATCCAGCAGATTTTGACGTAGATGTGAGCAGGCGCCTCAACCCGCAGGGTGTCCTCGACGAAATGGCGAAACTTCAGGTCCTGAAAGCGGCGTGGCCACGACGGTAGAAGCACCGTCATTCGAAAGGAATACGGATCCTTGACCTCAACGCAGTTGCGCTCGCCTGGATCCGGCAGCTGAACCGCGAGAAACCGATCAGTGCTCGTTCGTTTGCGCAGAAAGATATGCTCGATGACATGAAACCCCTCCGAATCAGCGTTGCTTTGAAAGTAGCTCAGCACTTCAGACAGGACTTTCAAGTCCCTGGTGTGGCCCAGGCTTCGAGGTTCGTCCTCCCCGGGACACTGCAGGACCAGTTCGTAGGCGGTCCCGGCTTGGTTGCGCCGATAGTTCTTTGGATCGGAGCCGATCTTCAAAGTGGAGTCCAGGAGCGCTTCGGCCACGCTCTTAGAGCTGCAGGCAATGCTTTCGAAGAGGTTGGCCCGATTCTCATCCTTCAGCACAAACTGCCAATTGCCCGCGACCTTCTCGATTTCGAATCGATGTCCAGCCAGGTTCCGTCGGCTCACGTCGTGAATTCCGAGCAGTCGATAAACGCGACGCTGGTAGCCGGAGAGATTCTCCTTCTTGTTCGGGTATCGAATGTCGTATCCCTGTCCCCGGTTTCGGCTTAGTGCCGGGTAGTCCTGCAGAAATGCGCGCTTGTCGGCGATCACCCGGGCCGTTGCCCCGCCGCTGTTGACTGATTCGTCGTTCGGAAGCGAGTCGGACCCAGACCTCTCGCGCTCTTTGAACATCGTGTACATGAGCAGGCTGTAGTCGGTGAAGCTTTCGCAGAATCGGGCAATGAGATGATCGAGAAAACGGCTGCGACGCCGGGCCGCCGTCTCAGGACTTTCGATAATCTCCTCGAGGTCGTCGGATAGCGACTCGTAATCGAGATAAACATCCTCCAGGTCTGCGATCCCTGAAACCGGCTGCGTGAAAAAGGTGGGACCCTCTCCTTTTTCTGGTTTTTCCCAGGAAAAGAGCTGCCGGACGTGAGCCAGCTGCGAGAGGTAGTTGGCCAGCAACTGTTCGAAGAACATCAGGTAAGCCTTGAGTTGGCGGGACTGGGCCTTGCGCAACGCGCTCGCCGACTCCTCGACCCTGTATTTTCCAACCCGGTAGGTTGCGGGAAGTTCGTTCTGGGCGGGAGTGTAGGTTTCGACATTCCTGTCCTGACCCGTCGGAACCGGCAAATCGCGCTGGTGGCCTTTCAGTTTCGATTTCAGATCGGCGCTCTTCTTCTCCTCAATCAGCTTCTCGACCTCCTCCCGGTTCGGGAAGTAAGGAAGATTGTTCTTGTAGAAGATGATTTTGGACCGGGCCGGCCGGAAGACCGGAGCGCGAAGACTGTCGGTGGTCAGCTCGAGTACCCAATCATCCTGCTTGCGAAATTCCCCGTCGACAAAGCTCAACAGGGCGATCTGCTTGATCGCGGTCACGCCGCTTACGTCCATCAAAATCTTCACGACGTCAGAAACTCGGATCTCGCAGCGGCGTTTGAGCTTTTTGAACTCATCGTCGTCGATGAACCCGTGCTCCAGAGCCGGGCCTTCAAAAATCTCGTCCATCGATTTGCCGCGCTGCTCGAGCTCCTGAATGGTGTAGAAATTAACGCTGGGGGAGACGTGCTGGTCGAGCTGATAGAAAATCTCCGCGAGCGTTTCTTCGAGGTCGGCGCTCGCCGACACTTCGATGTCGGCACACAGGCCGATCTCCTCGACTTCGACATCGCAGATGTTGACGATGTCTTCACACAGGTTGCGGTGGCTGTGGAGTCTCTCTCGCGCGGCTAGCCGGACATCGTCTCGCGTGACGCCTTTTACCCCCAGGGAGGTCTTGAGGCTACCCGCGACTGCGTGCTCTGGTGAGATCGCCAGCCGCACTTCCCAGTCGTAAAAGAAGAAGTATCGATCCCTGTCTTCCGATCCCTGCGCCCCGCTGACGAGCTCGATAACCTTCTTAATGGAACGCGGAAACAGCGGCCTTCCCCGGGGAAGCTCAGTGGTTCTGTAAAGCCGGACAGTGTTCGACGTCCCTTTTGTATCCAGGACATAGTTCTCGCCTGCCGGGACGAAAAACCCCAGTGGAATCCGGTTCTTCCGCCCCGGCTTCCTGACCTCAATGGTGCGTACCGCGATCTCCCGGCCGTCGCTGTCGACCAGCCGGACCGTCACGACTCCAGGCGAGGCGGGGTAGACGCTGACAGCCGCGAGTGTAAGGTCGTGCGCCGCATTGAAGCGAATCCCGCGGCCCTGGGGTTGAACCGTTTCACCCGTTCCAACGGAATTGTCAGGCAGCCCCCCTTTCAGGACTCGAGCCTCCCCCTCCACCCAATCCTCGTATTGCAGAAAAACATCGTAGAGTCCCTGAAGCGCGGGGTTCTTCGTCTGGCCCGACAGGCGCGGCTCGCAATCGATCAGCCGCTCGCCAGCCCTGTCCAGGCAGTACACGACACTCGTATGCTTCTCGACCCAGGCGTTCTGCACTCCTTCCACGTCGATCAGGAGTTTTCGGAAATCGGAGAAGGTGACAGGCGCGCTCGTGAGCGTTTCCCGGGCAGTATGGAAATTGCCGCGATTGACCGGAATCCCATTCGCGGTCTCTGTCAAGATATCCTTGATGTCATACCCCAGGGACATCTCGGCGCGAGCGATGGGGGTCCGGTAACCGAGATCGGTGACGGCGTAGCAGAGCAGTTCGAGCAGGGTAATCCCGGGGTCATGGACGTTGTAGTCGGTCCACAACTCGTGCCCCAGTTTCTCGATGTACTTAAGACCTTCTCTCCTCAGGAAGGCATAGTCCTGGCTCGTTTCGAGTTGGGGGCTCTTGACGATGAATTCCGTGTCAATCATTGCAAAATGTCCCGCGGGGTCGAGCGACGCTTTTGCGCCGCATCGAATCCCGCTGGTTTTTGAGTCAACACCTTTGTTTGAGCTTTTTGCCGATCGCCGCTTTTGCCAAGGCGGCAAGACTCGGTCGTCCTCCGCTCGTGCCGCTCCGGCCTGTGCCACTCCGATCTTCACAAGACACGGTCGCGTGCCCTATGTGGTGGTTCTTTGCCGACACAATCGCGGAGCTGGAAGTGAAGGCCACGGCTTCTTCCACGTTGAAGTCCGTGACGCCGGCAATCGTGTGGTCCATCTCGAAATCGGTCACAAAGTCGACATACTCCCTTTCATCGATGTAATTGAGAATGCTGGAACGGTGGACGCGTCCGCCCAGGGCCAGATCCGAAACGTCGTCGTAGAGCCACGGGGAAAGGAATCGAATGATGTCCTGCTCGAGGAGAGAGGTGTAGTAGCCCTTGTCCAGACCCGCCTGAAAACGGACATTGAAGCGCACCTGCACTTCCTCGTAATCCGGATTAGCTACTTCGATCGTCACGAAGTCGGAGGCAATCTCGGTCAGGTACTCTCGAATCTCCTCCCGTTTGTTGAGGCTCAGCCGCGGTTGAAGAGGATCGACGGCGTTCTTGTTGCGCAAGTTCGGCACGACGATGAGCCTGACGAAGCCGGGAGCGTGTTCCGAGTCCCCGTTTGTGTGGTTGATACACTTGACCTTGTAGACCTCCGGGAATTCCTCCAGCACGAGCCGCTCGTAGTCGAAAATCGAAACCGCCCTGCGCTTGTGGCGCAGCCGTTCGCTGACTCGGATGTAGAATGCCTCGTCGGACTCCTTCGTTCTCCCGCCGAAGGATGCGTACGGTTGCTTGATCGACTTAATTGCCGCCTCTCGGCTCTTTAGTTTGCTGATGGTGCCCGCCGCCAGGGGCTGGCTGAGATGGGTCGGGTCGTTCCTGTTGTCACGGAAGCTGGCCGCCACGGCCTGAGGATGCACCGCAATCAACTGGGGCACCGCCTCGCTCTGCTCCAGGACGCTGGCCTTTAGCCAGTGAAGTCCCGTCGGGAGCAGTGTGTCCGTGTCCGTTGCCTCCTTCGGCACTGAAAACTTGATCACGCCCGAGGTGAGCAGCCCGTTTGTTCCGTCCGAAACGATTTCGGCTGCCTTGAAGTCGATCCACCTGCCATCGGCCAGATAGGACCAGACAACGTCCTGCGCGTCTTTCGTCGGATCCTCGCTGCCTTCTGCGACTTGAAAGAGGATCGACAGATTCTGCGGAGGTTCCAGCTCGTCAATTCCGATGTAGAGGGTCCCTTCAGCCGTGCGGGTCTGAGTGGTGCCGTCTTCGGACGTCACCGTCATTTTGAACTGGGCAACCAGCTTTCGCTCGATGGGGATTCCGGTCGCCTTGGGATCGTCTTTGATCGGGTAGATTTCTCTTTGCCCGAAAGGTCCGATCTGGAACAACTGTTCGACCCGGTTTTCAAAATCATCCTTCTTGGTATTCGCATAATTGATCTCAAGGCTGGCCTCGTAATCGAGCGTCAGAGATTCCATGAGAGGCGTGTAAGGTGGTTTTGGAAGGGTGCCGTTGTCGGCTTTCGCGTACTGCGCCAACAGTCCCGGGTATTCGGCATGAAGGAAGCTCTCGTTCAAAGTGGCCTTGAGAAAGCCCTGCCTTAGCGAGGTACCGAAGCGTTCGAACTTTTCGAGAGTTGCATTCGGGGACACAAGCTGGCCGTCCGAAATCGCGAAAGGCCGTTCAGGCTGAGGCGCCTTGTCAGTTCCTGACGGCTCGAACAACGCTACGTTGTCTTCAGCCAGGGTCCATTCGCCATCCTTCAAGACGCTAAAATCGGCGGTAAAGTACTCATTGCCGGTGACGACAGGTTTTCCGTCCGTCTTTTTGTATTCAGCGTAGTGGGTGTTGAGGTTCTCAGTGGGCAAGTCCGCCCACTTCACCGTCAGGTCGACTCGGGTCACGCCCTTCTGGAAGACTTCGTGGCTTCCAATCAAGAAAGTGCTCCCGGACTTAGGTACGGGGCCGAAAGGACGAAAAGGCTTGGCCGGGTCGAGGACGCCGACGTCGTTTTCCAGAATAAGGCTTCGCATCCCATCTACGTCGACCGAGATTTCCAGGCCGGCGAGATCCAAATCCTGGAGATACTTGTAGGGATAGGACGACGCCTCGCTATCGAGGACGAATCTGATGAGGGGTAGGTCTGTTTCGTATCCACTGGCCAGCACGTCCTCGCTGTACGCGATAAGAGCGGCTGCGGCTGGGTCAAGACGAAGCAGGTATTTGAGGTAAGCCTTCCCGGTCGGTTTGTCACCGTCGGCGGGATATGACCAGACTGAATGGCCGTCAGAGACCTCCACGCGAGCTACTTTGAGTTCCAGCCACGCCTTTTTGCCGCTGCCCTGCACCTTTACGGATTCCTGTAACAGCCGGCAGACCTCGCTACCCGTTGCGCCGAAGAATTTCATCGCCGTCTGAAGTTGAAAGCTGACGGTTATTTCACGCGTCCCTTCAGCGAGCAGAAACATCGGTGACGCAACGGCGAAACCGATTTCAGCGTGAGGCATCGCCTCGCCGCCAAAAGTCTTCCATTTGCCCTCCGCGTCCTCGATTTCGGCGCCCTTCCCGTCCGCCGAATCCGCGTCCGGAGCAGCGTAGATGTTCTTGACGGCGCCTTTGTCGTCCTTGGCCACGAACACGGTCTTGAGGCCATCTTCATCGTCCAGGACGCCCCGGTTGACTACCAGTTCAGCATCCGTACCATAGAGCAACTCCACGCCCGAGGCGTCCTTTCCGGCCTTGACCTCGGTGTCTTTCTTGACGCGGTGCGACGAGAAGTTCTTCGCCAGCTCGAACACCAGGTGCACCTGATCCGGCTGCGCAGGAAGGCCTTCCAGGCCGAGCACCTCTTTGTAGTAGAAGTCCAGATGCTGAGCGGTAATGGTATTGAGGTGATGCTGGGCGTACTTGAAGATCCCAAGAAAAGCGAGGAACAACGCCATGTGGGGCAGGTGCCGGGGGTGGCTTTCAAGAGTGTCCTCCAAATAGCTTTCCGCGTTCTTGACGAGGAAGACGAGGGCCTCCTGGAAACGATCAAACACAGTTGCGAGGCGGTCGACCGCCTCGGACATCTCCTTTTCGGACGAAGAGCTGGTTGGGAAGAGAGAGCTGTCGGGCACGACCCCTGAGAGATTCCAGATCTCGGAGAAGTCTCCGGCCTCGATGGTTTTGACCGGCAAACCGAGCTGGGCGGCTCGCGCCCCTGCAGCTGCCAGGTCCTGCAGGGCATCGCTCAGTCCCGAACCTATGAGACGCGTTAGCGCATCACGCAGGGCCAGCCCTTCGATGGACGTGCGATACCACGCGTCCACTTGTTTCGCCCTATCCAACACGGTTGCGAAGAGGTCGGCATAAGCTTCCCCGCGTTTGCCGGCCGAAGCCGTGGAAAGACCTGCCTTCCTGGAGTCGAACTCTTCTTTGATCTGGTCCGGATCGACGTGCGCGATAAGCGATACCTGGACGCTGACATCCTGCTCGATGAGCTCGACCCAGTCGCCGCCTGCGTTGTTGCTCGGGGTGTAGTAGCGCAGCAGCCTGGCGTATTCGCGGGCGTACCTCAGAAGATCGGCGAAACTCCGGTCGTCAACCGGGACATAGGAGGGCCGCAACGCCTCGACGAGGCGCTGTTTTTGGCTTGTTCCATCCCGCCTCAGCGGGTTGAGAAGGCGGCAGGAGCGGCTCATCAGCCGACCTCGGTTCCTTCCGTCAGGTAAAACGGGTACACGAAGTTGCTGCGCGTATTCGTGGCGGCAATCGTGTACCCGATGTTGATCTTGATCTGGCCTTTTTCGGGCTCGGGTTCGAGAGTGACCTTGTCGAGGATGATGCGCGGCTCAAAGTAGAGAATCGCGGTTTCGATCAGGTCCTTCATGTAGGCCTGGAGCGATGCGTCGAGCGGCTCGAACAAGAGCGGGTGCAGGTTGCAGCCGTAGCGCGGCTGCATCACCCGCTCGCCCACGTCGGTGCTGAGGAGAATTCGCAGACTCGACTCAATGTCCTCCTCGTCGGAGTCCATCTCGACCCCCTTGGCACTTCGATTGAAGGTGGGAGGAAAGCCCCAGCCCTTTCCGAGAAATGATCGTTCCTGAGCCATTTTTATCCACCAATGATCACGGTCGGCGTGCCTACGGCTGCCGAGGCGCCGCAGATGCACACGTCTCCAACTCGTAAAGCCGGCATTCCGCCAATCAAAACCGTGGTGCTGCCCATCGGGAAAGGGCTCACCGTCGGGACGTGGCCCGGCGGCGGGATCGGGCAGACATGTTGGTCAGTGGCGACGGCAGCGGGCATTCCGCCGATGAGGACGGTCGCCTTCCCGGGCCCGATAATGGTCCCCCCGTGCGTGCTCGTGTCCGTTACTCTGGCTGCCGGCGGCATGGCTACTCCTTCTTGCTAGTTGATCTGGACCATCGACCCCTTCACGACCGTGCTGCCTCCCGAAGAGAGCTCCGCGCCGCTGCTCCCTTCAGCCTTTAGCTGGGCGCTGGCCGACGTGGAGATGTTCGCGCCCTGGATCTTAACGTCGCCGGTGGCTTTGATGCTGATGTCGGCGGCACTTTCCAGCGTGATCCCGTCGGCGTCCATGACGAGTTTGTTACCGTTCTCGTCCTTGAGTGAAATGCCCTTGTCGTCGTCGCTGAGGACGACGGTGTTGCCGGCGGGGGTGAGCAGGGTGACGGTCTTCTTGTCGTCGTCGAAGACGAGCTTCATTTTGCTGCGCGTCACAAAGCCCTTTTCGTGGTTGTCGTCGCTGGCCGTTATCGGAGCCGGTTTGGCGCTGCTGTTCATCATTCCAAGCAGAACCGGGTTGCGAGGGTCGTCGTTCAGAAATCCCAACGCCACCTCGTCGCCGATTTCGGGGCGGAAGAAGGCGCCGCGCTGGTTGCCGGCGTCGAGCGAAGCCACCCGCGCCCAAACGCCTTCCTCGGAAGGATCGATGACGGGGATGCGCACCTGGACCCGGTCCTCTCCCTCAGGGTCTTCGAGAGAGGTGACCCGTCCTATCTGCAGCCCCGAAACCCCCGGCAGCAGCGCGCTGGCCCGGGCATCGACGACATTGTCGGCGGCAACGCCAAACCACTCGGGAGACAACCCGAAGGAGATGTCAGTTTCCCAGTTCTTCGTGTCGATTTCATGACGGAGACCGGAGACAAGCGCTTTCCCGCTGAAGCGGTCTCCGACCCCGGCGAGCTCGATGACATCACCCGGGCGAACCCCTGCGAACCCTTGGATACGGACGCGTCCCCGAACCTTGGCATACGAGCTTTTCAGGCGCTGTCCATCGGCCCAAGCCTGCAGCTCGCTGTCCTTGATTTGCCCGGCGTGTTTTATCTTCAGCGGGTCCAGACCAATCACCGAAGACAGGTCGCTGGTGCTGAGATTCCCGGGTGAAACCGCCGACGGATCGACCCCTTCGATTTCAACCATCTGCTGGTTGGCGGGATCCC
>RPQK01000210.1 GCA_003819755.1 Acidobacteriota bacterium
CAATTGTTTCGCCGAAAATCCTCTTGCTCAAGGCGGCGCCGGCACAACCCGAGCAGTTCGAGAATGCGATCGCGAACCGCTCGTCGCGGGCGGCCGCCCACAGGGCGGTCTTTCCGCCTCGCGAGTGCCCGACGACCGCGACTCGATGCGTATCGACGTCCGAGTCAGTTTCAAAATAGTCGAGTGCCCAGCTCGCCCCCCAACCCCAGGCCGCTATCGTTCCCCAGGCGTCATCGGGTCGCTCGCCCGTTTCCAGCAAACCGTGGATTCCATCCTTAAAACCATCGTATTTGTCAGGGTCGATGTCACTCGCCTGGAAAGCCGCGATCCCGTAGCCTCGCGCGATGACTTCCTCGGCGGGCCAGAAATCGCTTTTCACTTTCCGCGTCGGATCCGTGTTCTCAGGTCCCCGATGGTTGATGAGAAGGAACAGCGGGACCGGCTTTCGGGCTCGATTCGGGAGGAAGATGACCAGCGGCATCTGAAGCTCTCGTGTGCCTTTGGCGATCGTTACGATCACCTGCTTCAGAGTTGCCTTTCCCTCCATGGCCTGGGGATCGGTTGCGGTGAGTCGAAAGCGGACGCGGTCCGGCGAGCCGATTCGTCGCCCATAGATCTGCGTCTGGAGCAGATCGAAAATCCTCTTGCGCTGCCCAATCTGCCACTCCGCGGCGGTCTTCACGGTGCTCCCGCCCGGGAGTGCGAGCACATCCGGCAGCGGATAAGAGACCACATTCGGTTCGTCATATCTGGGCTTGGGCGCCGCCTGGCTTTCCTGCCCGAGCGTCCGCGCCGCGAGAACGGCAAGAATGATGACGGCCAGAGAGACGGAAAGCGCGCCGACTTTTTTCATAGCCGGGAGTGTAGCACCTTTAGTCCGCCTGGGAACCAGGCGAGACGCCTATGCGCGTTAAACTTAGCAACCTGCTGCTGGAATCGAAACGCGGGGCGCCGGGTTCATCTGGCGAACTCTCGCGCTCGCTCCCGTCAGGGAAGTCTTGCCTGTTTCTTCGGAGTAATCAGCGCGCAGCCGAGAGCCGTGCCGGTCAAATCCGGCTTCAGCCCGATGAAGCGAAAGCCCAGTCGCGATGAAGTTTTCGGCTCGTTCTTTCCCCGCGCGATGCCTTGATAGCGTGAGCGTCGCCGAGATTGGAGCCGAACTTGCTGCCCGGTTCGTATCCCACCCGTTCGCAACGGGTGGCTCGACTCAACGCGTCCTCCAATCTCCAAGAGTAGGATAAGCCGTGTCACGTAAGTTGTTTTTTCTGCTCTGTGTCGTCTCGGGAATCGTGCTTTTCATTGCGCAAGATTTCCCGAAACATTCTGAAGCATCCAAACGCTCCCCCCAGGGGGAATTCACTCTGGTTCGCCTGATTTATCCCGGAGGAGATTCGCTGAACAATTGGGCGACCGATCACCCCAAGGCCGACGAGCAGCTTGTTCTTGGGCTTCGCAGGGTGACGGGGTTGGACTATGTCAACCCGGAGCCCAAGGCAATCCACATCTCCGACCCGGAGCTTTTCGAATACCCGTTCGCCTACGCCGTCGAGGTGAGTCAGATGCAGCTGTCGGACTCCGAGGCCCGGACGCTCAGAGAGTACCTGCTGCGGGGAGGATTCCTGGCAGTGGACGATTTCCACGGCGATCAGGAATGGGGTCGGTTCGCGGCCGAGATGAAGGAGGTGTTTCCCGAATATGAACCGGTCGATCTTCCGCTCTCGCACCCGATCTTTAACTGTTTCTATGACATCGACAACCTGATTCAGATCCCCGGGCTTCAATACCTCTACACCGGAAGCGTTTCCGAGAAGGGGGGGACGGCACCCCACTATCGAGGCATCATCGGGCCGGGCGGGAGAATCATGGTTATGATCACCCACAACTCGGATCTCGGCGATGCCTGGGAATGGGCCGACATGCCGAGCTACTCCAGTGTGTACGCCACCCGGGCCTATCAACTGGCGACCAATTATGTGATCTACTCCATGACGCACTGAGAGGCGCACGGGGCACCGGACCATATGGCGGCGGCAGAGGCTGAACTTTGTTAGCGCTTATACCCGCAAGGGGTTCGGTCACCCGGGGCTACGCGGCCTTCGTCCCTCCGGGACTCTGTTGGTTGCCCTCGGGCCTTTTTTCAACACCCTCCCTCGGGCCTTTTTTCAACACCCTCGCTTGCTTGCGTGGCTGTAAAATCGATACCAACCATTCAAGGGGTTTCATATGCGAGCGCATTACCTACAACATGTTCCGTTCGAAGATCTTGGCAGCACCCGGTCATGGCTGACGGCGGAGGGCTATCAGTTAACCAGCACCCGCTTCTTTGAGTCGGCGCTTCTCCCCCATCCGGAGGATCTGGATCTGGTTATCGTGCTCGGGGGTCCTATGAGCGTCAATGACGAGGCTCGGCTTGCGTGGCTGATCGAGGAAAAGCGTTTTATTCGTGCCTGCGCTGAAGCGGGGAAATCGGTGCTCGGAGTCTGCCTTGGCGCACAACTCATCGCGAGCGCGTTCGGCGCGCAGGTATATCCCAATCGTGTGAAAGAGATAGGTTGGTTTCCAATCTACAGTGTGACCGCCTCGGAGGAATCCATCTTCAGATTCCCGCAAAAGGTAGACGTTTTCCACTGGCACGGAGAGACTTTCGATCTCCCGCCGGGAGCAGTCCATACGGCCCGAAGTGAGGCCTGCGAGAACCAGGCGTTTCAGCTCGGCCGATCGGTGATCGCTCTGCAGTTCCACCTTGAGACTACTCCGGAAGCAGCTCGCGGCATGGTTTCGCAAAGCCGTGCCGAACTCTTGCCCTCGGGATATGTTCAGTCCGGGACAGAGATCCTTTCAGTTTCACCCGCGAATTACGAGATCGCAAACAGCCTGATGGCGCAGGTCCTCTCATTTCTCCGAGGCCGTGACAGCTAGACAACTACCGATAGTTCTTATCATCGACCCGGCTGAGGTCGAGGCCGTCACGAAACACACCAATCGTGACGATCGCAAAGGTGAACGTGATCGTGCCTGGTTCCAGGTGCCCGCCGAATGCTCCATCTGCGTTGGCGAACGTGATGTGCGCGTGGACTCGGCCATCGATGACGTGACCGTTCATGCTCGCAATGTCGGCCGGTGCTGAGGGGTTCTTCACAAAGACGTTCTTCGACGGGAAGGTCGTGTTGCTGACCATGTGGTAGTGGTAGCCGCGAACCGACCCGATGCCCGACAGTATCACGGCGTTTTGGATCTTTTGTTCTTTCACCATGCGCTGTATGCCTTCGAGGATGTCGGCCTGGTTCTTGAAGCGCAGCAGGACCACTCGCTCGATTTGGCTGGTGAACGCCTGCACATCGGGGACAGCATCGCTGTTCGGTTTCGAGTCTTCCGCCGGGGTGGTGGACCGGGTCACTTCATTCCGGGTTTCCTGGGCAGCGGCCTGACCGAGACTCGCAAGCAGGCTGAGAATTACAATCATCGTGCGCATGTTGACTCCTTAATCCTTCCCATGGCCGGCCGTGAACGGCACCTGATTGTGTATGAAGTAGTTCAACTGAACCCGGTTCTGCACGCCAAGCTTGCGATAGACGTTGTAGGCGTGCTTCTTGAGCGTCTCCGTGGAGATGAACAGCCGGCTGGCGATTTCCTTGTTGCTGAGACCCTTCAGGACCAGTTCGACCACTTCGATTTCGCGTACCGAAAGCCCGAGCGGGGCGAGGCGCTCGGCAAGGTCTGCCCGCATCGGCTGCAAGGATCGTTCGCGCGAGTGCCGGGCGAGAAACCGATCGAGAGCGACCAGGGCCGGGATATTCACCGCGACCTGCAAAAGGGCCAGGACGTAGTTCGTAGTTCCGATGCCCAGCAGTGCCGCCGCGTCGTGCAGCGCCAGGTCGAAGACAACGTACCCTCCGAGAAACGCGCCCACAACCCGACGCAGGCCCGTTCTCTCCAGCGGGTCGTCTATGCTCCAGGTCCGTGCCAGCGCCACGATCGTCCACCCGTATACGGTGGCGGTCTTGATCAGGAACATCAGAACGCCGGCTGCGGCACCCCATCCAGATACATGGTCGGGGGCCGCCTCGGACGCCACGAGGATCAGGACCACGACGGCACCCCAGGCGCCGGTGTAGAGGGCCAGATAAGCCCGGGGGAGTGGGTACCGGGCGACCTGCGCGAGGAACGAAGTCAGAAAATACAGGGCTGCCGCCATGGCGATGACCGTGAGCGGGCCGAACGCCATGGCAAGCGGCGGGTACGCTGCCGGGGGCAAAAAGACGTCCACGAGCACGAACTGGACGACCGACAGCAGCACGAGGGCGGTCCAGGAGCCAACGTAGAGCGTCCAGGCGGAGAGGTAGGGCTGCGGGTAGCGCGACTGGTACCGGTACGCAGCCCGGACAGCCAGGAAGCCGATTACGGCGACCGCGAAGAAGTAGGCAAGTGCCGAGGCGCGCACGGCTCACTTCTACCAGAAATCGACCGCTACCACAAAGGTGGAAAAAGACGCGGATACCACTTCTTTGTCGGATGACGACTGGCGGGAGCGAGCGTCTACTTCAATGTCGGAGGTGGAATATGCGTCACTCACGCACTCTAGTTGTCGTCCTCATCATCGTACTCGCATCCCTGACCGGCCTGACCGCGCAGTCGGGACACGACCAGGAGGCGAGCTGGAACGCTTTTCTCGCCTGGCTCAAGACGGCGTCGATCGAGCGCTTTCCGCTCCTGGAGTACGGAGACAAGCTCCGGCAGGAGGGTAAGGGCGAGGCGGAGATCAGGCAGCAGGTCGCTTTGTTGACGAGACTGATCGGCGAGCGGTCGGACTGGATTGGCATCCACTACGACAAGGTGTACACCAGGCCGGTCACGGGCGACCCGGAGACGGACGGGTTCAATTCGTACCCCAGCGCTCTCGTCGCCGACTCGATCAAAGGGTTAAAGCCGGGCAGCGCGCTGGATGCGGGCATCGGACAGGGAAGGAACGCGGTGTTCCTGGCAGAGCAGGGCTGGACGGTGACCGGGTTCGACGTCTCCCAGGAAGCGCTCGCCGCATCACAGGCTAACGCCAGGAAGGCCGGGGTGCGAGTGACGACGGTGAACGCCAGCTATGAGGCGTTCGATTTCGGCGCCAACCGGTGGGACCTCATCGTGCTGGCGTTTGCCTGGGCGCCCTTGGACGATCCCGCCTTCGTGGAGAGGCTTCGCGCTTCGCTGCGCCCCGCCGGCCGAGTGGTCGTCGAGCATTTCATCCAGGCGGCGGGCGGGCCGCAACCGAACGTCGTGCGGAAGCTCGCCCCAAACCAGCTCCGACGCCTGTTCGAAGGGTTCGAGATGGCGTTCTATGAGGAGGCCGAGGGTGTGGGCGACTGGGGCGGGCCGGGCTCGCAGCTGGTCCGAATGGTGGCGGTCAAGCGCTGAGCGCGGGAGGGCACTGAAGTCTTTAGTTGTCCAATCGAACAGAGCCGCAAGCGCAGCGCTTTTTTTGCGGAGGGCGTCGGATACGATGGGCCGGCACAATCTGTTCGCAGTGCCGCGTTGAGGCGGTTTTTTATCATTGATTCGGCTTAAGTTGAACCGCTCTTGACTGACGGATAAGGGCCGCACTGAGAGCTGATTGTGCCAGCCCATCGTATCCGACGCGCTCCGCAAAAAAAGCGCTGCGCTTGCGGCTCTGTTCGATTGGACAACACGCCCTTTATCAATCAAGCTGGCCCCCGGCCGCGGAGTTTGCTATAAGCAGGGAGCATGCAGCAGAAAAGCAGGTTTGCGCTCTTCTTCGGGAATCGGGGCTTCTTCCCTGCCTCCCTGATCGCGGCGGCCCGTGAAGAAATGGCACGCGAGATCCAAGCCTTAGGGCACGACGTGCTGATGCTCGATTGCCAGGCAACGCGCTATGGAGCGGTCGAGACCCCGGAAGAAGGGAGCGTCTACGCCAATTTCCTCCAGGCGCACCGCGGCGAGTACGACGGTGTGATCATCAGTCTCCCGAACTTCGGGGATGAGACTGGCGCCGTGGCCGCTCTGAAAGAAGCGGGCACCCCCATCTGGATTCAGGCCTATCCGGATGACTACGACCGGATGGGACCGGCACTCCGCAGGGATTCTTTCTGCGGAAAGATCTCGATCACGGACGTCTTCCGCCAGTACGGGGTCAAGTCAACGGCCTTGAAGCCCCATACAGTTCGGCCCGGAAGCGATCGCTTCAGAGCTAACGTCGACGAATTTGACCGGATCTGCAGGGTGGTAAAAGGGGTTCGGGGCATGGTGATCGGCGCAATCGGCGCCCGAACCACTCCTTTCAAGACCGTCCGTATCGATGAGGTGACCCTGCAACGTCATGGCATCACAGTCGAGACTTTCGACCTCGCGGACGTCTTTGCACGCCTGCGTGCCGTCCGGCCTGACGATCCCTGCTACCGCCAAAAAGCCGATGCGCTCCGCGATTTCAGCTCGTGGGACGGTGTCCCGGAGCAGGCCTTTCAGAACCTCGTGCGCCTGGTTGTGACGTTCTCTGAGCTGAGCGAGCAGGCAAGGCTGGACGCACTCGCAATCCGATGCTGGACCGAGATGCAGCAACAGCTGGGCATTTCGCCCTGCGTTGCGATGGGGCTGCTGAACGAAACCGGGCTAGTGTGCGCGTGCGAGGTCGACATCGGGAACGCGGTGATCATGCAGGCCTTGAGTCGTGCCTCCTATAGTCCGGCCGCCGTCCTGGACTGGAACAACAACTACGGCGACGAAGATGACAAGTGCATCCTCTTTCACTGCGGCCCGGCCCCGGCCAGTCTCATGCAGAGTCGAGGTCGCGTTACCGACCACTCCATCCTGGCAAACGCGGTCGGTCATGGTAACGGTTTTGGCTGTAACCAGGGCCGGCTCAAGCCGGGGGACTTCACGTTTGGCAGCTTGATGACCGACGCGGGAACCGTCAAGGCGTACCTGGGTGAGGGTCGGATCACAGAGGATCCGATAGCGGAAGATTTCTTCGGCGTCGCCGGCGTGGCCGAAATCCGGAATCTGCAAAACGTTCTGCTCGAGGTTGGCTCAAATGGGCACCGCCACCACGTGAGCATCACCCGAAACCGGGTCCAGGAGCCGCTGCGACATGCCCTGGGCTACTACCTGGATTTTGCCGTGGCCTGTCCACAGGAGTGAACTGATGCCCACGTTGGCCGAGATCATGCGCCGGGCTCACCGTTGCGGGATTGCTGTCCCGGCGTTCAATGTCCCCAACCTGGCGATGCTCGAACCGATCGTGTGCGCGGCTATCGACGAAGACGTTTTCGTCCTTATCGAAACCGCCCGGCTGGAGTGGATCAAATTCGAGAGCCGGGGACCGGCCGAGGTGGCCGCTGAATTCGGTCGATGGCGCAGTTGTGACCATGTCCGACTGCACCTCGACCATGTGCCGGCGGTAGACGAGGACGGTCAGCGGGTCGATTACCTCCCGATATTCCGCCGGGCGATCGAGCTTGGCTACGACTCGGTCATGATCGATGCGTCGCGGCTGCCGCTTGATGAGAATATTGAGGCGACGCGCGAGGTGGTAAAGATCGCTGACGCGGCGAATATCCCCGTGGAAGCGGAATTGGGGGCCGTCTGGGGTCACGAGGCGGGACCGGCGACCCCTTACGAGGAGCTCTTTTCCTCCGGACTCGGGTTCACCGACCCGGCTCAAGCGAGAAGGTTCGTCGAGGAGACGGGATGCGACTGGCTTTCGGTGGCCGTGGGGAACATCCACGGCGCGGTGGCCGCCGGTTTGAGGGACAAAAAGAAGGTCGAGGCGCGATTGAACCTGGAAAGACTGGACGAGCTTTGCCGCGTAACCGGGATTCCGCTCGTCCTGCACGGTGGCTCCGGCATTCGGCAGGACTGCCTGCTCGAAGCCATGAAGCACGGCATCGCGAAAATCAACATTGCAACGGAGATCCGTCAGCCGTTTGAAAAGGCTCTCGAAGAGACCGAAAGTCTCGTGAAAGCCCAGCAGACCGTCTACGACCGGACGGTGTGGATGCTGCGTGATCACCTCCAGATCCGCGGAACGGCTCGACTGGTCGCGCCGGCCGGATGATCGCGCGCAGTTTGGAGCGTCTGGATGAGTCTTCTCGGCATCGATGTCGGCACCACGGGGTGCAAGGCCGCCCGATTTTCTGAAACCGGCCAACTCCTGAAGGCAAGCTATCGCGAATACGACTCCAGGCGCGTCCAGCCTGGCTGGGCCGAGCTTGACACCTTGGAAGTGTGGGAAAGGATCGTTGAGACCATCGCCGAGGCAGTCTCTGCGGGTCGGCAGGATCCCGTAAAAGCGTTGGCCGTCTCCTCACTGGGTGAGGCGGTCGTACCAGTGTCACGGGATCGCCGTCCCCTCGGACCTTCACTTCTTAACTTTGATGCCCGTGGAAGCGAATACCTGCTTGGCTTGCGCGCTCGAGTTGATGATGTTCGCTGGTATGCGATCAACGGCAACACCCCGGGCAATCACTACTCCCTCACCAAGCTCCTTTGGCTGAAAGAGCATCAACCGAGTCTGTATTCACTGACACACAAGTTCCTGCACTGGAGCGGCTTCGTTTCGTACATGCTCGGCGCGGATCCTGCAGTCGACTATTCGCTCGCCAACCGGACTCTGCTGTTCGACCTCGAGAATCGAGACTGGTCCGACGAGTTGCTCGAGGCCGCCGGGCTTGATCGAGACAAACTCCCGACCACAGTTGCTTCGGGAGTCGTGATTGGGCACCTGGCCCCGCAAATCGCCCGGGATCTCGCACTGCCGGCCGGGATTCCGATCGTGAGCGGCGGCCACGATCAGTGCTGTAACGGTGTCGGCTGCGGGGTGGTCGAGCCAGGCCAGGCCCTGTTCGGTATGGGAACCTACCTCTGCATGATGCCGGTCTACTGCCACCGTCCGGAATCGTCGGCAATGATACAGCGCGGATTGAACACCGAGCATCATGCGGTACCCGGGCAGTTGGTAAGTTTCATCTACAACCAGGGGGGCGCCCTGGTCAAATGGTTCCGGGACACGTTCGCGGCAGTCGAGCGGGAGCAGGCCCGCTCGAGGCGGGAGAACGTTTACGATTCCCTGCTGGCGGAAATGCCGCAGGGACCGAGCAGGCTCATGGTTCTGCCCCATTTCACAGCCACCGGCCCGCCGCGCTTCATCAGCGATTCGGCTGGTGTCATCGCCGGACTGAAGCTGGAAACATCGCGAGGCGAGATCCTGAAGGCTATCCTTGAGGGCTCGACTTTTTACCTGCGTGAATCTCTCGAGGCACTCCCGCCGACCGGGATTGAGATTAGCGGTTTCCGGGCGGCTGGGGGCGGGAGTCAGTCCGACACGTGGGTCCAGACCTGCGCCGATATCCTCAATCGGCCTTTCACCCGCCCGAAAGTGAGCGAAGCGGGGACGCTTGGCGCCGCTATTCTCGCCGGCTGTGGTTCGGGCCTTTGGCCGACATTGCAGGACGGAGTGGAGGCTATGGTCCTGATCGACCGGGTATTCTCCCCCGATCCGGTAGCCTCGCGGGCATACGATCAGCACTTCGATGTCTACAAGCGTCTGTGGCCGCTTCTTTCCGACTACTTGCGTGATCTGGCCGCCCTTGGATAAGTCCGCGACAGAGCCATAAGGTCTCCTTTCCAAGGAGTCATATCGTTTAAAGCGGCTGCTGGCGGTAGCCCGGCCGAGTCCACCTCGCGCACGTGCCGCAAGAGCGCCGCCATAGGCCCGGCCATCGGCGCTGTTGGTGGCACTCACGAGCGAGCCCGCCAGAGCGGCCCATATGAGCGTGTTGACTCTCGTTTCGTATCTGTCCTCCCCTCACCGCATTCCGACGGCTGATACCTCGGAGCCAGGGGGCACGGGACCGACGACGATCAGCCTGGTTGCCCAGCGCCCTAACTCGAGCGGCACCCGGACCGTGCCGTCGCCAGCCGTTCCCGCCAGCTTTTCGATCGCGCCCGTCACACCATTCCAAAGCTGCGCCTGGCCGCTCCCCTCGACGGTCGCCTCGCACCGGACCGGGTCCTCCCCCTCGTTAAAAAAGAAATAGACGTCCGCGTCCCTCAGTTTGCGGTGGAGCGCCTTGACCCTTGGCGCGGCGACGGAGAGGGTGACGTCCGGCTTGGGCAGTGCCGCCAGGACTGCCGGTGTCACCTCGCCCGATGCTTCTCTC
>RPQK01000211.1 GCA_003819755.1 Acidobacteriota bacterium
GGTTCAATGCTGATGCCGTTTGGCTCGATCCTGCATAGGGGAAAGCGGCGTCGCTTCGAGGCCTGATAAAGCGTCGGCCTCTCGTTGCCGCCGCACTCCAAAATGGCCTGGTGCCCCGCGCTCCAAAAAGTAAATGGCATAGGGCGAGACGCCTGCGCTCCCAGGGGACGCTCCCACTCTCGATTCTTATTTTGGCGCCGTCACCGCCCGCGGTTCTGCCGCCGGTAACGGGCCGCCTTCTTCTCAACCCGCCGGAGGAGCCGCCGTCCCTGCCGGTCAAGCTTCGGGCATCCAAGATAAGCATGCATGAAACGCAGCCGGTCCACGGCGCGGATACCGGGCAGGGCGGAGGAATAGAGCAACTGCGCCAGGTCTTTTACCTGCCAGCGCCTCCAATTCCAGGGGTGATTCTTCAGCCGCAGGAAATCGAGAAGTCGCAATCTCCCGGCCAGTGGACGTTGATCGGTAACCGCCTCGTCAGGCACGAGGAAATGGCAGAGATAAAGATCTTTGTGGTAGCGACGCGACTGATGCAGCAGTTCAGTGAGTCGGGCCAGCTGGTCCGCGAGGTCCGCCTTCCAACGTCGGAGTGCCGGGCGAGCGAGCGTGTCTACCGCCCGTTGGATAGCCACATTGAGAGGGCTCATGCCGGTCAACTCTTCCGTGATGAGCACACTTTCAAAGGCGAGGCCCCGGTCTGTAAAATCCTGCGCGGAAATCAGACGGGGAACAGCGATCCCTTGCGTCGCCGCCCATTTAAGGTTTCGGCTTTCGATAAAGGCGGGGGAGCCGCCTCGGCGCCAGCGGGAGAGCATGCCGCGAAGCCTGTCCCATCTACCGCCGCCCCACCCGTAGACTTTCATGAAAACCCGGCGCCGGCCCCCTTCGCCATCCGTCAGATCTGTACGGACAATCGCGCGGCCGGGTTTGCGGCGCACCTCCGCAGGAAGCCGGCCTGCGAGCAGATCGGCAACCTGAGCCGCCGTGACCGTGACGCTGGAGTCGGATGCGAATGAAGGGCCATTCTGGGCAGGGAGTTTGTGGGTTTCCATAAAGCCATGATCCGAGCACCGGAGGGCTGCTATTATACGCGCGTGCTGACCTGCTGGAGAGAAGGGGTTCGATGGGAATTGCGGAGTGAGTTTGAACCTTGTCTCGACGCCGTTCTCTCAAGTCCGCCCACCACGGTCCGGGAATCTCCCGTCAGGACAGTCAGTCAACACCACGCGGGAGGTCGGTCCTATTACATAAAGCGATACCTGACCGGCTGCAGTGCTTGGCGCCGGCTGTTGTTCCTGATTAGAAAACCACCCGCGGAGGAGCAGTTTCAAGCCGGCCTTCGACTGGAGAGCCTGGGGGTGCCGGTCGTTCGTTTCCTCGCCTGTGGAGTTGGCCGCAGCTTTCGGGGGGTGGAGGAAAGCATCCTGATCACGGAGGCATTTGACGGGGTGCCGCTCCGCACGCCCGGCGTTACGGACTGGTCGGCTGTCTTGCTTTTCCTTCAGGCGATGCATGACAAAGGGGTCATCCAACCTGATCTGCACGCAGGCAATCTCCTGGTCCGTTCGGATAATGGGGAGCTGCGGCTGGTCGATGTAGGGCACGTCGAATTCAAGCGACGCATCACGCCGGCTGAACGGCTCGCGAATCTCGCCTTTCTCAAGCTTTCCGTTCCTATCCCGTTGCCTCGCGAGGCGGACCTTCTCGTCCCAGCCTTGCGCAAACGTGTTTACCGACGGAGGTCGAGAAGATGTCTGAAAGAGAATCGCGAGTTTGCTTCCGTGTGTGCCGGGGGGCTGGTCTGGCACGCTAGACGCCCCTTTCTCAACGAGTCTCTTTGCCGAATCATGGAGGACCCTGACGGGGTTTTCGAAAACGGGGCCCGCCTCCTCAAAGCCGGCCGGACGACGACCGTCGGGAGCCGAGACGGTTTCGTGCTCAAGCGTTTCAACCTGGTCAAGCCGGCCAATGTCGTGAAAGACCTGTTCCGCGGATCCCGAGCGAAAAGAACTTATCGTCTGGCCTACCAACTGGAACTCCTCGGTATTCGCACGCCGCGTCCCTTGGCCTTTGCCGAACGAAAGAAAGCCGGATTCCTGCTGAAGAGCTATGGCGTTTGCGAGGAAATCCGTGATTCACGGACGCTGGCCGCTCTCCTGAATGTCGATCGGCCGATCGACCCCAGGGTTGTAAGAAACCTGGCGGAGCTGATCGCCAGGCTGCATGAGGAGGGTTTTTCCTACCGGGATCCGAAGGGGAGCAATTTCCTGGTAGGGGGCGAAGGTGAAATCTTCCTGCTCGACCTCGACGGCCTGAGGTTCGGGAAGCGGATCTCGGAGACGGCGGCAGCCGCCAATCTCGCCCGCCTCGCCCGGGCGGTCGGTCGCGCCCCTGCGGTGGGTCCCAAGGAGAGATTGGCTTTCCTGCTTCAATATTACCGGACACGCGGCCTGAAAGGAGTCCCAGCCAGTCACCGCAACGGAGCCGGCCTGATGGACTATCTGCATTTGCGGCACAAGACCTATCGAAGGGGTGTCAAGGCCCGGCGGTACCAAGCTTTGCTGGACCGGCTCAGCGAGGTCGAAACGACGCCTGCCACCGGGCAGCAGGGGACGGTCGTGACTGTCGTCATGACCTCCCGTCCTGATCCTCAACGGCCTGCCCAGGTCATCGAGGACCACGGCCGATATATCCGTCCCTGGTGGAACAGCGTCAACCGGATCGGCCTGCGGGGTGTGATTCTGCATGATGGCCTCCCCCAGAGCTTCATCGAGAAAGCGACTACCGCCAACGTTCGCTTTGTGCGCATGCAGCCTGGCCCGTGGCCTCTTCTTCACGAGCGCCACCGGATGGTGTATGACTTTCTGGGCTCGGTCGATGACCGGTTCGTTTTCGTGACTGACGTTTCCGACGTGGCGTTCAGGTGGGATCCGTTTGATCTCGTTTGCGCCGACGCCGGGCGGCACCGGCTGTTCATAGGGTCTCAGGCCCCGGTCATTGGCGAGAGTCGATTCATGCGTCAGGAGATGGCCGCGCAGTATGGGGAAGTGCTCTATCCCGAGCGCTGGACCTTGAATCCGGGGATTATTGGCGGACTGCGGGAAAACGTGATGGAGTTCCTCGGCCGGTTGATCGCTCACCTGGCAGAGCTCGATCCGCACTTCACACGGACGGACATGACCCCGGTGAACAAAGTCGCCTACGACCTTTACCAATGGGAGGAACTGATGACCGGTCCTCCCCTGCATTCTCGGTTCGGCCAATGGGAGTTCCGTACGAGTGCGGCCATCATGCACAAATAGCGTGGTTTCGGCAGCGCGTAGTTTCCCGGAGACTGGCTGATGAAAAAATCGCTGGTTTATCGGTGGCGGAAACTAATGCGGCCTCGGTACATCACCCAGGCCGGGGTGCGCCTGGACCTGGGAACGCTTGCTTTCCCCCAGCGTAAAGTGATGTATCGCGGGGTTTATGAGAAGACGGAAGGCGATGTTGTCACCAGGAATCTGGCACGGGATGATGTGGTCCTAGAGATCGGGGCCGGCATTGGCCTGGTTACTATTCTCTGTTGCCGCAAGATTGGCTCGGATCGGGTCTATGCCTATGAGGCGAACCCGCTCCTGGAAATGGTTCTACGCACGAATTTCAGCCTCAACGGCGTGAGCCCGCATCTGAGCATCAAGCTGGTTTCGCTGACCGGAGGCGAAGGTGATTTTTACGTCGCCGACCGGTTCATGATCTCAAGCCGTTATGCTCCGGCGGTCGAGAAGAGGGGCGTGACGGTGCAGCGGCAGCGAGTCGCGTCAGAAGCGCTCCCGGACATTCTGAAAAGAGTGCGGCCGACATTCCTCATCGTAGATGCGGAGGGGGCGGAGATGGACCTGGCTGATGACCGGGTTGTTTTGCAGGGGGTTCGCAAGATCTGCATGGAGGTCCATCCGCACATCGTGGGCGATCAGCAGATCTCCCGACTGATCGACAGCCTGACAGCGCGGGGTTTCGCACTGATCCTCGGCGAGAGCCAGGGGAAAGTCCTCTACTTCTCACGGCTGGCAGTTGGCGGACTTGACCTTGTCGTTTAGGACCGTCGCGAAAGGAGCTTGATCGCCCAGGGACTCCGGGTTATTCTCGGGCGCCGGAGAGACATGCCTTTACGACACTTCACTCTGCTCACGACCTTGAGCGCAGCCGCCCTTTTCTGGAACCTGGGCGCTCCCAGCCTGCATCATGCCGAGGGGGATTGGGCCACGATCGTCTTTAACATGTTTGATCACGGTCGTATCTTCATCCTTCAGATCGGGCACTTTGATTACTACGACAAACCCTTTCTGAGCTACTGGCTCATGCTGATCTGTGCCAAGGTCGCCGGCGAGGTGAGCGAAGCTGCGTTGCGTTTTCCATCGGCTCTGGCCGGTCTCGCCTCAGTTCTCATGACCTACGCTTTCGCGCGGCGGTTCTTCGGACCTCGAGTGGCCCTCAACGCCGGACTGGTGCTACTTTCGACGTCCGGCTTTATTATTTGGGGTCGAATTGCACAATCGGAAATGCTGAACCTGCTCGGCATCCTGGCCCCGCTCTGGTTGTTTTTCTGCTGGCGTGACTCTTCGCGCCCGGCCTGGCTTTACACGATGACGCTCATCATGGCGGTCGGCTCCTGGACCAAGGGGCCGCTCTGCTTCGTTGTCCCGGGATTCGTGATCGTCCTTTACAGCCTGCTGTTCCGGGACTGGAAGTGGCTCAAAGGTCTTCACGTTGTCGCGGCGGGGACCCTCTCTGTCATCTTGTACTTTTCCATCTTCCTGCTGGCCTGGTTGGATACCGGCCGATGGGATGCGTTGTTTCTGGTTTACCGGGAAAACGTCCTCCGGCTGTTTTCCCCTTGGGACCATGTACGGCCCTTCTACTACTACTTCTACGCTGTGCCGGCCATTCTGGCTCCCTGGAGCGTTCTCCTGCCCTGGGTTGTGATCCATCTCGTAAAGACTCGAAAATCGCTTTCCCCGGAGCTCAAAATCCTGCTTCTGATCATGGCCGGGATCTGGGTCTTCTTTGCCCTCTCAGGCTCCCGCCGGAGTTATTACCTGATCCCCTTGCTTCCTTTCGCCGCAATGTGGGTGGCGGTTTGGCTCGAGGCACTTACCGGATTGCCCGAAAGGTCGAAAAAGAGCATCCGTACTCTCTGGTTCGTCGCCGGTATCCTGGCGCTCGTCCCTTTGACGGCAAGAATCGGGCTGCCGCGGAGTTTTATGATCCAGGTTGCGGCCAGATACCTGTCGGGGCCGGCGGCTGAGGAGCGGGTCGTATCCGCCCTGACCTCCTTCCCGGTCACGTTGGCCTACATCGCCCTGGCGGTGGTTGGGGTCAGCTGGCTCTATTTATCCTGGACTCGATTCAGTGACGCCGGTATTCGGATCTTTGTTTCCGGTGTTTGCGCCGTGTTGATTCTGTACTTCGGCCTGGTTTCACCGAAATTTGCAGAACTGCGCGGGTACCGCGAATTTGTTAAGGAAGTCGCGGCTGTGGTTACGAGAGGCGAGGAGATGACTCTTTATCCCCAGCAAGAGGCCGCCATGGTGTTTTACCTGCAGGTGCACCAGGGGATGAGAAGCTATCGACTCTTCGACGACCTCGCTGCAGCCCGGGACCATCTCCTTCAGACCGGTGGGGTTCTGCTTGCGGAGGAGCGGGAACCGCTTCCGCAGGAGTCCTGGGAGAAGATAGTCGACGAGCATAAGTTGCGAGTGACGGCCAGGACCGACTCGGAGCAGTACGCGTGGGGGCTCTACCGACCTCGAGCGCCAGTCAAGCCGCCAAGTTAACGTGCACGTAAAGTGATCGAATTGCCAATGTGGGGCGTCAGATACCGCTACCTCGTCACCCCGAGCTACGCTTCGGTGCTCGAGGCGGCAGGCGTTCAGGATGCCGCGTCTTTGCACTCCTGGTCGGCAGAGGGTGACTGTGTGTCCCAAAGCTCGACCTCCGAAACCCGGCGTCAGGCATTGGGAAACCTTCTGGTCTATGTGAAACGCCGGTTTTACGAGCCCGCTTCGTGGCGCTATCTGGCGCGTGCGAGCCGGGGCTCGTGCGAGTGGGCGAACAACAAGAGTCTGAGGCAGTTGGGCATCCGATGCCCGGAGCTCGTCTGCCTGGGCGAAAAGCGCCGTGTCGGCCGGCTCTGCTGGTCGACCCTCGTCACCCGTGAAGTGCCTGACTCCAGGAACCTCCTGGAGTGCTTCCAGGATCCGGCATTTCGCCACGGTCAGGAAAAGCGTCGAGAGGTCTTAAGCGAGTTGGCTGCCTCCCTGCGACTGCTCCACAGACGGGATTTCGTTCTGCACGATGCCAGGCTTCGCAATGTCTTGCATCAAGAGGACGGAGAAGCCGGGTGTCGCCTCTATTTCATCGACTGCCCGCGCGGCGGGTACCGGCGCTTCCTGGTTCGTCGAGCCGTCAGGCGGGACCTCAGCCGGTTGCGCGAGGACCTGACTGAGAACTGCGGGGAGGAGGCTTGGGAAGTCTTTCGCGAGGCGTATTCGGAGGCATGAAAAGGACCTCAAGGACCCCCAGGGACAACACAAGCGAGATCAATCATTTTCGTCTCGTCCTTGAGGTCGTTGGGGTCCTTGAGGTCCTTTATCAGCGGGGCGCTTCTAAAGGGGCGTGCCCCAACCCCCTTCGCGAGCGCAGGGAGCCTTGGGAGTGCGCAAGCCACGCTTCACGCGCTAAAGAAACGACCCCAGAAAACGCCTCAAGAACCGCCCTTCCAGCGCGGCCCGGCTGGGCCAGCGCTTCCAAAGCTGCAGGTAACCCCGCCGAAAGGCGGGCAAGTCGCCCAGCCGATAGTCTGCGCCGGCGAGCTCCTTTGCCTCGTGGAATTCAACATCCGCAAACCTCTTCCCCAAGCGCTCTACGACGAAGGGATCATTTCTCAGGTAGCGAACCACTCGGTCACCCTGGCGCACTTGTTTCGCGTAATCGAAGCGGGCAGAACGATCCAGGCGTCGAATTCGCGCCACAGGAACCTTGCAGCACTTGAAGGGAAACGTGGCGGCGAGTCGGATCAACAACTCCACATCCTCGCGATGCGTCAGGTCTTCGCGGTACATACCGTGGGTGAGCATATTCTGAAGCGAAATCAAGAAGCCGGGATTGCGCACAAAGCGATGCCGAACATAGGCTGCAAGCACGTCGCCTTCAGGGCAGGCTTTGGGCACCTCGTTTTGCTCGCTGACCACGGGCCCGTATACGACCCCATCGAAAGTCGGATCGCGAAGATAGAGTTCGATCCGGGCTTCAACTGAATCAGGGGTGAGAAGATCGTCGGAATCCAGGAAACAGACGAAAGCGGCCTTCGTCGCTCTGATGCCATCGTTGCGGGCGGCCGACTTCTCGCCATTGACCGCCTTGGTCAAAAACCTGACCCGGTCCCGATACTCGCCACACAGAAAATGGCTGGTCCCGTCTGTCGAGGCATCATCCACCACCACACATTCGGCATTCGGGTAGGTCTGAGTCAGCACGCTATCTACCGCCTGGCGTACGTGCGGCCAGCGGTTGAAAGTGGGGATGATGACGGCGACGCGGGGAGGATTCACCGTTTGACCCGTGCCCACAATGATCGCCCTAACCTCCGGTAGTGAAGCGCGCGGCTCCACATGAATTTTTTGAGTTGCGCGGGCGCGGACGGATCTCGGCCCAGCTTCGACACAAGTTTCCAGACCTGGTGCGCTTCTTTTGTCGTTTGTCTGCCGAGGTGAGCGATGCCCTGCCAGACAGTCCATTCCTGAACCAGCACTTCGCTCCCGCCAAGCGGTCTGAAAGCGGTCAGCCGCTTGTGTCCGTCCGTCACAAGATACCATCCGAGCAAGGGGAGAACCGAAATGGGGGGAAACAGATCTCCTCGCAGCATGGCTTTACGGTAGGTCTCGACTCGTTCGGGAGCGTGTGTGATCGACAACAGGTCGACCACGCGGCTGACCGGGATGACACGTGTCGGCGAACAAGCTTGCCTGGCGTCAAAGCACTGGCTCACTGAAACCTCACCCCGACATCCAACCGATTGTTCTTCTAAGCACCCTCTCACCGACTCCCACCCACCTCTCAAAAGGCAGGCGAACCCTGGACCTTTCATCCTCGGAAGTGCTGAGCAGGTGCGGGGCCCGGCGCCTCTTGAGCTTCAGAAGCGCTCGCTCATCATATTTCTCTCGGAGACTTGTCAAATACGAGCCAAGCGGGCCGATCCACGTCGGAAGCACGATCGACGAGCCGAAGTCGACGAGCCAGGGCCTGCCATCGGAGCCGAGAACCAGATTCCCACCCACATCGCAGTGGAGAACGCCCCGGGCCCGGACCTTGGCGAGGATCCCGAGCGCGCCGTCGAAGAAATCCTGCGTGAATTTTTCGGGTGGCGCACTCAAGCAGTTGGGGCCGGCGACATGACTGAGAAGCAGGCCGTCGGGCCTGATACGGTCGATTAGGCGGGGAATGCCGGCCACCCCTGCCAATCGGCCATAAGCCTGTGCTTCGCGGCCGATTAGATAAGCCCCGAACGTCGATCGAAAAAGCCGGGAGCTTCTACTGAAGTCCTTGAGTATCGCTTGCCCACCTTCGTGCTCGACGAGCCGGACAACGGCGAAAACTCCGCCTCCTGGCTGAAGTGGCGCGATCGTTGAAAAATACCGACTTCTCATGGTCACCGCTCCGCATACAGGGGCGTATCGAGGATCATACTTGACGTCGGCCTTGTCCTCCACCTCCGGTGCGGCCAGAGCCACTGCTCGGGGTAGCGTCGAATCCAGTTCTCGAGGATGAGCGTGTACTCTTGAGTAATTCGGAGGACCTCGGCCTCCCGGGGGCGCCTGGCATCAGGGTAAATCGGTGGCGCAAAGAATGCGCGGAACCGGAACGGCGCTCCCTCGCGGACCAGGCAGCACGCCACCACGGGCGCGCCGGTGCGCAAGGACAGTAAGGCCGGCGTGGGTGTCGTAGAGGCCGGTATGCCGAAGAAATTCACAAAAATCCCATGCCTCCCCTGATTTTGATCAGCCAGAAGCACCACCGGCTGACCTCGGCGCAGCGCCCGAGACAAAACGGTCACACACCCACGGGTGGGGCACATCCGTTGAGAACCTGCTTCCCGGCGGGCCTTAATCCACGCTTCCAGTCGGGGGTTGTCCAGCCTTCGGGCTGCGGTCTTCACAGGGAGGGAGACGCCTCCGCCGGTGAGGCCGAAGACTTCCCAGCTGCCCAGGTGTGCCGTGACAAAGATGGGCGGTATCCGGGCGTGTCTGACCCGTCTCAGGACAGCGCTGCTCTCGTTATCCATCCGAAATTGCGACGGGGCTGTTGGCGGCCAGCAGAAGAACTCGACGGAGGTCTGAGCCAGATGCGAAAACATACGACGAAGTATCAATCGCTTTTCGGAATCGCCCAGCGTGGAAGCGAACGCAAGGTCCAGGTGTTTGCGCCCGTCCCGACGGGCCTCCCGGAGAATGGTATACAAGACCGGACCGGCAACCGCCCGAGCGAACCCCACTGCCGGGTCTGCGGGCCATACCCCTAGGATCACGCAAGCGAGTCGCGCCGCGAGGTATTCCAGCATGTCTCGTGACCAGCCGCGCTTCTTCACCGTTTGTCTCCTTCAGGCGGCCCGATACTAGCAAAACCAAGGCATGGGCCAACAGGGGAAAGGAAGACGACAAGATGCGACATCCGTCCTTTGTCGCGCCACAAACAAGGAAGTGATAAGTAGAATAACGGCAGGAAGAAGCACGGTCAGGTTCCGTGCGGTGTATTTGTTTGCGTCCGGCGGGGTTGAAGGGGGGAGGGTTTCCATGCACCACCGAAAGGCATTCCTGGAGTTCACGGTTATCTGCACGGCTGTTTTCTGTCTGGTCACCTTCGGGAAAATCGGATCCTCGGCCCGAACGGACACCGACCACCGAAGGGCGGAAAGCTTGGTCCGGCCGCCAGATCCGGGTTTTTCAAAAACGATTACGACTGGCGCTACAGCCCAGAATCTGGCACTGGCGATGGGTGTCCCGGCAGCAGACATTGTGCTGGCGGAACTTAAGGGAACGACTGATCCTATCGCTTTCGGCCTCGGTGAGACGGCTTTGAGCTATTTCCCGAC
>RPQK01000212.1 GCA_003819755.1 Acidobacteriota bacterium
CATTTCTTCCTCACTTCGACATTCGACATTCGATATTCGATATTCGACATTCTGTCTTTCTTCTTCATCGGGCAGGCTTTTGGTTGCGGCTACGCCGCGCCGTGTAATTCGTGGATAAAGAAGAAGGCCTGACGCCCAGCCGCGATCATCCCTCATTCCATCATTGTCCCGCCCACGTGAAGGTGGTTAAATAACTCTTTCCATGTCTGAAAATCCGACCCGGGAACAGTTGCTCGAACTGAACGAGGCGCTTCGTCGCGAAATCGACGAACGGAAACGCATCGAGCAAAGCCTGAAGCAAAGCGAGGAGCGGCTGGCGACTGCCCAACGGATTGCCCATTTTGGCAACTGGGACTGGAATATCGTCACCAATGAACTGGCCTGGTCCGATGAGATCTATCGGATCTTCGGACTCGAATCAAACGATTCTCCCACGACCTACGAGGCTTTCCTCGCTGCGGTCCACCCCGATGATCGGGATCTCGTAAAAGAGTCAGTGCGGCGTGCCCTGGAAGAACAGGTTCCTTACCACATCGACCACCGAATCGTCCGTCCCTCCGGTGAAGTCCGCATCGTCCATGAACACGCAGAGGTAACTCGCGACGAGGGGGACCGGCCAGTGAGAATGATCGGGACGGTTCAAGACGTGACCGACAGCAGGCAAGCCGAAGAATTAGTCCGGAACAGCGAGCAACTGCTGCGAAACATTCTCGAAGCCTTGCCCGTCGGTGTCTGGCTGCTCGATGAAACGGCTTCTATCGTGAGCGGCAATCCGGCAGGGGAGAAAATCTGGGGAGGCGCCAAGTACGTCAACATCCGCCAGTTCGAGTGCTACAAAGGCTGGTGGCCTGACTCAGGCAAGCAGTTGGAGCCACACGAGTGGTCAGCGGCCCGCGCGATCACAAAAGGCGAGACGGTCCTGAGCGAAGTCGTCGAGATCGAGGCGTTCGACGGACGGCGGAAAACGATAAGTAATTCGGCGGTTCCTCTCATCACCCGAGACGGACGCATTCGAGGCGCCATCGTGGTGGCGGAGGACATCACGGAGCGGGCTAGCTTTCAGAAGGCGTTGCGTTACAGCAATCGGCTGCTTGAGTCTTCGCGCAGCGAGCTCCGGAGGCTGAGCGCCCATGCGGATTACCGGGTCGAGGAGGAACGCAGACTGATCGCGCAGGAACTGCATGATCAACTCGGTCAGGGTCTGATCGCATCAAAAATCGCTCTCCACATGTTGACTCTGGACAAGCCCGAGCACCAGCGCCTGCGCGATCAGATCGCGCAGGTCGTGAGCCTTATCGATCAGACCATACAGTCAGTGAAACGAATCGCACTCGGGCTTCGGCCCTTTGTGCTTGATCATCTCGGCCTGGTGGCGGCAATCGAATCCGAGCTGCCCAAATTTGAAGAGAAAACGGGCATTTCGACCGTCTCTTACCTGCCGCAAGACGGATCCGTTCAGCTGACGCCCGACGTATCCATGACTCTCTTCCGCATATTCGAAGAGGCTCTTTCGAATGTTCGAAAGCACGCCAGAGCAACTCAGCTGATCGTCAGGTTGGAATCCGAAGCGGGCCGGCTGTTGCTCGAGATCCATGACAACGGGCAAGGAATCGATGACGAGCAGATCCTGGCTCCTGAATCCCTCGGCATAGCCGGAATGCGAGAGCGCGTGAACCGGCTGGGCGGCGACCTCTGCATTGAAAACAACGACTGCGGGGGAACGTCGGTGGTCGTGAGCGTGCCGTTGAATGAGAAAGTACCGCAATGACCCCAGGGACCCGAAAGACTCTTTTTCGTCCTTGAGGTCCTTGAGGTCCTTTCTCTTCTAAAGCAACTTGAAAAAATCGTTCCCCTTGTTGTCCACCAGGATGAACGCCGGGAAATCTTCCACTTCTATCTGCCAAATAGCTTCCATCCCCAGTTCCGGGTAGTCGAGGACCCTGACCGAACGGATGTTCTCCTTGGCCAGAATGGCGGCCGGGCCGCCGATGCTGCCCAGATAGAAGCCGCCGTGCTTTCTGCAGGCCTCCGTCACCTCCGGCGAGCGGTTGCCTTTCGCGATCATGACCATGGAGGCGCGCTGGGATTGGAAAAGGTCAACGTAGGGATCCATCCGTCCGGCTGTCGTCGGCCCAAATGACCCGGAGGGCAAGCCTGCCGGAGTCTTTGCAGGCCCGGCGTAATAAACCGGATGCTGCTTGAAGTAGTCAGGAAGCGGTTCGCCGCGGTCGAGTCGTTCTTTCAATTTGGCGTGGGCTATATCCCGCGCCACGACCATTCGGCCCGAAAGCGAGAGCCGGGTCCTGACCGGGTGTCGAGTCAGCTGATTCAGGATCTCAGGCATGGGCCGGTTGAGATCAATCTTGACTGCGGGTGCTGATTGCTGGTCGGGCACTTCGAGCAGCCAGCGGGCCGGGTTCTCATCAAGCTGCTCGATCCAGATTCCCTTCCGGTCGATCCTGGCCTTGATGTTCCGATCGGCCGAACAGGAGACGCCGATGCCGACCGGGCAGGAAGCGCCGTGCCGTGGAAGCCGCACGACCCGCACGTCGTGGGTGAAATACTTCCCTCCGAACTGAGCGCCGAATCCGGAGGCGTTTGCGGCCGCCTGCATCTCCTGCTCGAGCTCCAAGTCGCGGAAGGCGCGACCCGACTGGTTGCCGCTTGTTGGTAAGCTATCAAGGTAGCCGGTGGAGGCGAGTTTCACGGTCTTCAGGCAAGCTTCCGCGCTGGTCCCCCCAATGACGAAGGCCAGATGGTAAGGGGGGCAGGCGGCAGTGCCCAGCGATTTCATCTTCTCCACGAGAAAACGTTTCAGACTGTCGGGGTTCAAGAGAGCCTTTGTCTGCTGGAACAAGAATGTCTTGTTGGCGGAGCCCCCCCCTTTCGCGATAAAAAGAAAGCGGTAGTCGTGACCTGGTGTCGCGTAAATGTCGATTTGCGCGGGCAGGTTGCAGCCTGAATTCTTCTCCTCGTACATCGTCAGCGGAACGACCTGTGAATAGCGCAGGTTTTCACGCGTATAAGTCTGAAAAATCCCGGCACTTAACGATTCGGTGTCGTCCCCTTCCGTCAGGACAAATTGCCCCTTTTTGGCAAACACGATGGCAGTGCCGGTGTCCTGGCAAAAGGGAAGCTGACCTTCGGCCGAAATGACGGCGTTTTTCAGCATAGTGCGCGCGACGAACCTATCATTGTCCGATGCCGCGGGATCGCTCAGTATCTTCGCGACTTGCTGGTTGTGGGACGGGCGCAGGAAGAACGAGACGTCGCGCATGGCCTGTCTGGCAACCAGAGCGAGCCCTTCCGGGCGTACCGCGAGAAACTCGCGCACGCCCAGTTGCTCCGTCCTGGTGTAGTCGCCCGAGATGAACTTGTATTCGGTCTTATCGTCCCCAAGCGGAAAAGGATCCTGATAATTGAATTCCATAATGGCGTCCTCACTGTTTGGCTCCGATTATAACTCCTCGGATTCCGTGTTCTATCGAGCAGGATTACAATCAGGCGATGGTCGGGCGTTTCGTTGCCAGGTACAAAGAGGCGTACTCGGGCCTGCCGAAGGCTGTCTGGATGTTGGCTGGCGTGGAGCTCGCGAATCGAGCCGGCACGATGGTGTTCTTTTTCATGACCCTCTACGCCACACGGCACCTGGGCTTCAGTCTCCCGCAAGCCGGCCAGATCGTGAGCAGTTACGGAATCGGGTCGCTGATCGGAGCTTACCTGGGTGGCCGCTTGTGCGACTGGGTCGGCGCCTATCATGTCCAAAGGATCAGCCTGGGTCTTAGCGGTGTTTTTTTCATCCTTCTCAGCTTTCCGGAGTCCTTTCCCGCCGTGATGATTCTGATGTTTCTGTTGGGAGCGTCAGCCGAGGCGCTTCACCCCTCGAATCTGACCGCAGTGTCGCAGCTTTGTTCGCCGGAAACGCGAACCAGGGGCTTCTCTCTCAGCCGTTTGGCGGCAAATCTTGGCCTGAGCATCGGCCCGGTTGTCGGCGGGTACCTGGCCCTCATCAACTATAAGTGGCTCTTTTGGGTAGACGGCGTCACCAGCCTGGCGGCCCTGGCAATTTTCCAGGCCTTCTTCTCAACCCAGGCCGGTCCCCCGGCTTCTTCTCGTTCAGAGGACCGGGTGCCTTCGAAGTCAGCGTTCAAGGACCGCCCTTTTCTTTTGATCTGGATACTCTCGTTCCTGGTCGCGATCGTCTTCTCGCAATTATTCGCCACCTTCCCCCTGTACATAAGAGAGGTCTACCAGCTGCAGGAAAACGCCATTGGCCAACTCATTGCCGTCAATACCGTGCAAATCGTGGTGATCGAAATGCTGATCATCCATGCTCTTCAAGGACATGATCCGGCCCGGGTGGCTCGTGTCGGGGCACTCGCCCTGTGCGCGGGTTTTGCGCTGATGCCGCTCGGGCGCAGTTTTCTGTACGGGGCGTTCACCGTCATGGTGTGGACCTTTGGGGAGATCCTCACCCTCCCTCTCCTCGTCACACTGGCCGCCGGACGAGCCGATCAGGCGGGGCAGGGAAGGTATCAGGGCCTACTCGGCCTGTCGTTTGCTCTGGCCATGATTGTCGGTCCTTTGGTCGGGACCTGGATCTACAACTCCACCGGCCCCGACCGTCTGTGGTATGGCTGCGGCCTGTTAGGGGTTGTGCTGGCGGCGGGGTTTACGCTTTTGATCGCGATCATGGAGAGGGAGAAGGCATAAAGGACCCCAAGGCCCCAAGGACCCCAGAGACCTCAAGGACAAGAGAGTCCTGGTCCCTGAGGTCTTTGGGGTCCTTTCAGCTCTGCCTTATTTTGTCGGCACGGCGTAGACCTTTCCGTCCAGCGCGCCGAAGTACACCAGCCCATTCCCGACGGCCGGTGAAGAGACGACACCCTTCAGAAAACTAGGTCCCTGGCGGTCAGTCTGAAAGCGCCAGACTTCCCGACCGGTCTTCGCATCCACCGCATACACGTCTCCGCCGTCCTTCGGGTGCCTTTTCGAGGCACGGGCAGTCCCGATGTAAACCACGTCTCCCTCGACGGCCGGTGAGGACCAGGAATAGCCGGACGTTTTGAATGCCCATTTGCGCTTGCCGTTCGTCAAGTCAATGGCGAAGAGGTGCAAATAATCCGAGCTCCCGACGTAAACGGTGTCCGCAGTGACGGCCGCACTCGACTCCACCCAAGAACCGAAGTAATTGAACCGCCACTTCTCAACTCCGGTCGCTTTGTCCAGCGCGAAGACATACGGATACCGGCTTCCAATAATCAGTGTGTTCCCAAGAACAGCCGGGGTGGCCTGGACGATGCCTTTGGTATCGAACTTCCACTTCTCGGCTCCCGTCTGACTATCGAGCGCGTAGACCGAGTTGTCCCAGCTGCCAAAATAAACGGTCCCGTTTCTCACCACCGGGGACGATCTAACGCAGTCACCGGTTGTGTAGTGCCATTTTTCGTGTCCGTTTGTAACGTCAACCGCGTAGAGGTTTGAGTTCCCGCTCCCGACGATAACCAGGTTGCCGTCAAAGGTCGGGGACGACTGCAGGTAATCCCACCTGGAGTCACTGTCACCGAGGGCACTGTGGGGGACCAGGGCCGTGTGAGTGTCAAACTTCCAGCGAAGCTTTCCGGAACTGCGTTCAACGGCGTAAAGGAATCCGTCGTCACTCAGGAAACAGACCAGCTGCCCGCCAGCCGCCGGCCTTGACCGCACGCCTTTTGCCGCCTGAAAACGCCACTTCAAGCCACCGGTTTTCGCATCGAGGGCGTACAGAAAGCCGTCCTCGCTTCCGATATACAGAACGCCGTCTGAAAGGCTGGGGCTTCCCCATACTTCGCCGCCGGTGGGGAAGGTCCAACGGGCCGTCGCCAGACGAGAGGCTGCCGCTGGCGCAGCGCTGGGCACGGCGCCCGCCTTGGATAGAACCAAGGGAAGTTTCAGGTCCGGAACACCCATCGGCCCGAAGTCAAGCGTTCCGGAGATCGATTCGGAGTTGCCGGCCAAAGTTCCGGTGAACAAAACCGTCTGAATCTCGTTGTCTTTCAGCGTGGCGTTCCCTATCGGAATCGAGTCGAGGTCCCACTCCTCGCAGAAGAAAAACGCCTGAATATCGCCTTCGCTCTTCTTGAATTCCAATCCAACCGTCACTGAATTGCCTGGATCCGCCATTCGCCCTTGCCAACGCCCGAGAACTGCCTGAGATGCGTCGCCTGGCGCGGCGCTCGCAGTGCAGCACGTGAGCGCGAAAAACAACGCGAGCCAAACAGGGTAGGGACTTAGCAGCAGTCGTCTTCTATTCATCGAAACCTCCGCCTCAACAGCTTCTCTCTCCTACGCAATCTCTCTGACTTTTGTTCGGGAAATCCCCGCGAAACCACTACGTCGCCGAAAGCCCTGGCCCCTGTCATCTGTTAGACTCGCCCCGTGGGAAAGCGAGATGTGATTGTCATTGGTGGGGGACCGTCGGGTGCTACCGCTGCTTTTGTACTGGCGAAAGCGGGGATGTCGGTCCTGCTCCTCGATGCCGCCGTTTTCCCGCGCGACAAGCTCTGCGGGGGCCTCTTAAGCCGGCGGGCCGAGAAGACGTACAAGGCTGTCTTCGAGAAGCCGTGGGACCCGGCGATAGAGTTCGCCTCTCATGGAGCGGTTTTCTTCGACGGGCACTCGAAAATCCAGTCCGTCGAGCATGTCTGGCCCACCTATTTCACCTCCCGGACGAAGTTTGACGCACATCTCCTGGCCCAGGCTGCTGCGGCGGGCGTTGTCGTTCAGGAGCAGCGTCGCGCCTTGCACGTTTACGCGCCGGATTCCCGAGTGCAGGCGGCCGGCGGACCTGACATCCAGGCGGATTTCATTATTGGCTGCGAGGGAGTCAATAGCCCTACCGCCCGCGGTGTCGGACTTCCTCCCCTCTCGAGGCGACGGCTGGCGGCCGGCCTCGAGGTCCACATTCCCCGGGACCTTTTCTCGCGTCAGCCTGACAAGCCTGAGATCTACTTCCGGTTAGCCGAATGGGGCTATGCCTGGTTGTTCCCGAAGCGCGACTGCGTGACCGTGGGTATGGCTGGATTGGTTCAGAAGAATCGGAACCTGAAGGGCAACTTCACCCGGTTTCTGTCGGGGCTGAACGGCGGACGGCTGCCCGAAGTAAGATGGAAAGGGCATCCGATCCCATTCGGCAACTACAGAGCCAGGCCAGGCAAGGCCAATATCCTGCTGGCGGGAGATGCCGCCGGGCTGGTCGAACCCGTGACGGGAGAGGGCATTGCCTTTGCTATGGAAAGTGGCCGATACGCTGCCCAAGCCATCCTCGCAGCCGCAGCCGCCGGCCGCCCTGACTCCGCCCTTTCCCGGTATCTGGAGAGCTATTCTCGAATCACAGCCCTGTTCCGCCAGGCCCGGATCATGCGCCACCTGGTCTTCCAGCGTCTCACCCAGCCGATATTCCTTCGTGTCCTTGCGCGCAGTCAAACGGTGGCCACCCGGTACCTCGACCTGCTCGCCGCCGAGATCGGCTACGGCGAGTACGCGCGATTCCTCGCGAAGGTTCTCATTCGCCGCTTCTTGGTTTAGTCTGGAAGTAGGCCGGACAGTTTTTGTCTATCGACGAATTGCACGAATTACACCGAATTGCAGCCGTGTAATTCGGGTAATTCGTCGATAGACAAAAAGCCTCCACCCGGAACCCCAAGTCTATGGATCCATTTATCCCAGGGCTGCTGGATCGAATTGCGCCGCCTCGCAAGGTCGCGTTGTTCCGGGCCTCACGCCTCGGGGATTTCATCTGCGCAACCCCGGCCTTCCGTGCCCTGCGCCAGCGTCTCCCCGACGCCGAATTCACGCTTGTCGGCCTTCCTTTTGTTGAACCGCTCGCGGCACGTCTTTCCTCGCTCAACCGGTTCTTCGCTTTCCCCGGTTCTCCGGGCATAGCGGAACAGCTTTTTGAGACACGTAAATTAAGAGCTTTCCTGGAACGCATGCGGGCGGAAGAGTTTGATCTCGTGATTCAGATGCATGGGTCCGGTGTGTGTGCGAATCCAATTACCCTCGAGTTCGGGGGCCGAATCACCGCGGGCTATGTTCGGCACGGAGATTCGCCAGGACGGCTGGAGGCGGCTTTTCCGTATCCAGCCGGCGAGCACGAAGTGAAGAAGGTCCTTGCCCTCACCCGGTTCCTTGGGGCTCCGTCCGCCGACAAACGTCTCGACTTCCCGCTTCTGGCGGCCGATCAGCAGAGCGCAGCCCAGCTGTTAGACAGGGCCAGGTCGCCGCTCATCGGCGTCCATGCCCGGGCCGAAGCGAAAACCAAACGATGGAGCCCTGAACGGTTCGCCGTGGCCGCTTCCCGTCTGGCTTTGTCTTGCGAAGGTTCGGTCGTTCTCGTTGGGTCAGGATCGAGCGAGGGGCATGATGAATTGATCCGCCGTCTGGACGCCCCGTTCCTCGATCTTTGCGGCAGGACCTCGCTCGGAAGTCTTGGGGCGCTCCTCAGCCGGCTCTCCGTCCTCCTCACCAATGATTCCGGGCCGGCCCATATTGCGTATGCACTAGGCGTCCCGTCGGTAACGGTATTTGGAAGCACGCTTCCCTCCGAATGGGCTTCCACGTCTGTCGCGCGTCACGCTGCTGTAGTCCATCCGATCGGCTGTCGGCCCTGCGACTTTGACATCTGCCCGATCGGTTATCAATGCCTTGCCCAGGTGTCGACCGATCAGGTTGTCCTGGCCGCGCAGAAGGTGATGAATGTTCATGGAAAGTCAGGACCGATTCAAGCGAATGCTGGTTCCATTTGATGTAGAGAAGATCGCCGTTTTGCGGGCCAATGGCATTGGCGACTTGATGTTTGCCCTGCCGGCGCTGGCGGCGCTGCGCAAAAGCTACCCGAACGCCGAGATAGTGTTGCTGGCGAAACGATGGCATGCCGAGTTCTTCAAGGACCGGCCGGGTCCGGTTGATCGAGTCATCCCGATCCCGACCTATCCGGGAGTGGGCGCCTTGGAACATCTGAGCGACGACCGGCCGGATCTCGATGAGTTTTTTGCGGCGATGGTCAGGGAGCGCTTCGATCTGGCTTTGCAAATGCACGGTGGGGGGCGGTATTCGAACCCTTTTGTACGCCGGCTTGGCGCTCGTTTGACGGCCGGCCTCAGGTCTCCCGATGCGGTAGCGCTCGATCGCTGGATCCCTTATGTCTACTTCCAGCCGGAGATCATCCGCTACCTCGAGACGGTCTCGCTGGTGGGAGCGACACCTCTCGGCTTGGAACCGAAGGTCGAGGTCACAGACCGGGACGTCGCCGAAAGCGAGGCAGCAGTCCCGCCCGATGGTCGTCCCATCGTCGTGTTGCACCCGGGCGCCACCGACGGGCGGCGCCGGTGGTCGCCGGCTCGGTTCGGAGCGATCGGTTCGGCGTTGGCGGAACAGGGATTTCGAGTGGTTGTCAGCGGATCCTGCGAAGAGGACCACGTCATCCAGGGCGTGCTGCAGAACATGGGCTTCCCAGGTGAGGGAATGTCTCGGCTCTCTCTGGGCGGTCTAGCCGGCCTCCTGTCCCGGGCCAAGCTGGTCGTATCCAATGATTCGGGTCCGCTTCACCTCGCCCATGCGGTGGGGGCGGCGACAGTCGGCATCTATTGGTGCGGGAACGTGGTTACCGCCGGACCGATTACTCGAATGCGCCATCGACCGGCCATCTCCTGGCGGCTGAATTGTCCTTCCTGCGGGCGGAATATGATCGAGGACAACTGCGATCATCACGATTCATTTGTCGATGATGTATCCGTCGCGGAAGTGAGGGACCACTGCCTGGACTTGCTCCGCGGTGCCTTGGACACGGTATTGGCGGACTGACTCGTCGGCCGGCTGGCTGGTTCCGCTGACCGCTTCCCGCTGCCCGCTGACAACTGAGAAGGTGTGAAAAAATCAAGCGTGTCGACGGGCTTTTTATCGTGGCCGGACTCGCCCGAGTCCGGCGCGTGGATGATGGCTGGTTGCACGATGTACGCGCCGGACTCTGGATAGTCCGGCCACGATAAAAGCCCGTCGACACGCTTGATTTTTTCACACCTACTCAGCGGTCAGCCGTCAGCGGTCAGTTGTCCGCGGGCAGCGGGAGGCGGTCA
>RPQK01000213.1 GCA_003819755.1 Acidobacteriota bacterium
CTTCGGAGACCCTCTGCCTCTGCACTCTCGCGATTGATTGTGCCCATAGGCCAGCTCGCAACGTTGTCCATACTAATCTCAGATACGGACCAGGGCACTGAAAAGACGCAGCAGGGCGGACTACCACGGACAAGCAGGCGTTCTGAAAAGACCTCCAGCACCCAAATAGAAGGCTTCTCCTTTTGGTCTTTGAGGTCCTTGAGGTCCTTGAGGTCCCTTAAAGAGGCCGGGATTCAAATCCGGTTGGCGCCTGGCTTCAGCTCACGGACAGAACCATTTGCTTTCCAGACACCCGTTAAACCCTCCGGGAGAGTGATATTGGCGCTCAGCCGTCCGGCCTCGGCGCGGACTTCCGCGATGATTTCCCCACCTGCCGGGTGAATCAGCCTGCCGGATGCCTGGCTAAGCGGGCCGAGCTGCGGGCGGACTTCCACCGTTTTGAAACCCGGGGCCGCCGGCCGAATCCCGAGGATCGTCGCGAAGTAATGGAACAGCGGGTGCGAATTCCAGGCGTGGCAATCGGAGCGGCTCGGATCGTACGACTCCAGCGGCGTTTTGAGTCCCTGCCCGGGCTGATCAAGCCAGAACTGGAGCCTTTCAAAGAACAGGTCCATCGTCCCGAGCTTTCGATACGTCTCAAACAGAAAATGCGTGGAATAGAGTGTTGCCGGCGCCAGCGGAGAAGCGCCCGATTGTTGGGTGGCGCGATTACCCCGCAGCCGGCCGAACTGCCCGGTCGGCCGCAGATCGCGCAGCGACTTCCTGACTCGCTCGACCCGGTCCACGGGCGCAAGTCCGCTCAGAATCGCCATGCACTGCACCGGTTCCGAGAACGACGCCCGGTTCGACCCGTTCGCCCATAGGCCTTTGTTTTCGTCCCAGAAGGTGCGGTCGGCGATTGCGGCGATTTCACCCGCGCGGCGTTCGGCTCGCGCCGAATGCTCCCGCTCCCCGAAAAGCCTCTCCAGCTCGGCCGCTTGCTTAAACGCCCAGGCGAGCAGCCAGTGAATCAGTCCGCTCCGTTCGGTTTCCGGAAAGGAATCGGTGCTGTTCCAACCTTCTGGGCTTCGGACCAGCCCATCCGAATCCAGGTGCTGCTCGTAGGCATCAAGGATCGTCCGAACGCCCGGCATGAGAGTCCCAACGAACCGGAGGTCGTCTCGCCACAAGGCATACTCGTAGATCGTCCCGATGTGCAGCAGCGAAAACCACGGAATCAGCTGGGGCTGGCGAACCGGGTACCGGGCTTCGGTCAGTCCGCTCGTGTGGCGCGACTTGTCGATCATGTAGATCGCTTTGCGGACCAGGCGATCGTCCCGGGTCATGACGTAGCTGCTCAGTGACTCGGTGCGGACGTCCCCCACATACTGCATCTGCTCGAAGTAGGGACAGTCGACAAAGGTTTCGTGCGAGCAAGTCTGCATACCGCGAACCAGCAGCGGGATCGTCCCGTCGACGGCCGGATCGCTCGAGGAGAACTGGCTCTCCATTTCCAGTGGATATCGGGTTTCCCTCCAACTCAGTCGCTGAATCGTCAGAGGGTCGGAGGCCGTGCGGACGAGGATTTCGACGTAGCGGCCGGCGGCCCACCAGAGGGTCTCGAAAAGACGATCGGAACCCCCGTCCGGCAGGAAAGTGTCCCCCATGCCCAGGAAGTACTTGTTCTCGATCTCGTTCCGGTTCGCTTTCTGGAAGTTCCACTTGTCGGGTGCGAGGCGCAGCCCCTCGGCCCAATGCAGACGTAACGAGCTCCCTTTTCCTCCGCTTGTCACGAGCTCCGGGTAAGCGCAGAGATAGTCCGCAAGATCAATGATCACTCGGCGGGCCGTGTTTGGCGGAATCGTCAGGGACTTGGTGCCAGCCAGCAATTCGGCCCATCCCGCGGCCTCGTTCCCGAGATGATCCGCCACCCTGATGGGAACCTGCATCACGTCACCGGTCGCTGCGGTCCCCACGAAACGCGGGATACCTCGGGAGCCGGACAATTTCTCCAGCATGGCCGGAAGCGTACCGGACTTCAGGTATCGCTCGGGCGCAATCCCGTACTCGAGCATGACGCTCGCGGCCTGCTCGTCCTTGACGGCCTTACTCCAGCCCTCGCCGGCGCCGCGCTCGAAACCCCAATCGAACCGACCCCCGTCCACTGTCATTGGCGCCGCAAGTCCCCAGACATAAAAGGGGGGACCGAAGGAGTAGCCGCCCAGTTGTTTGGTTTCCCAGTCGGCGTGCCCAGTGCTGAGTCTTTCGGTCAAGGGGGCTTCAGCCGCGAGGAGAAAGCCGGGCCGCCTGGAGAATTGCGCGAGAGGGCTGAAGTTCCCGAGCGACCAGACGCGTGCGACGAGCAGATGCTCTCCTTGAGCGAGATCCAGCTCATAGGTTTCGTAGAACCAGTGCTCGAAATTCCCACGCTCGCTTCCCCGGCCGACTCTCCGGCCGTCGAGAAAAAGCTCATACCGTTCGTCGGCACTCACGTGCAAACGTGCCTTAACTCCCGAATTGTTGGTGAGACGGAGCCGGTAGGCAGTGACGAGTGGCGGGTTAGTCGCGGATGGACAATGAACCCAGAAGGCCGGCCAAAGGCGCTGCCGTTCCCACTCCGTCTTGGCAAAATCGGGGAACTTGATTCCCGATGAAGCCCGGGACGCGACTGAATCGCCGGATGACCGGCTCTGGGCGGAAAGGTCAGGTTGAACGATCCCGGAAAGCACAGCAGCTCCGGCGGTCGCTTGCAGCAGGCGGCGCCTTGTCAGCCTCGATTTCGTTTGCATGGCGGCTAATGATGCCACACGCCAGCTTTGCGGACCAGACACCTGTTTGGATTGCCTGCCCTCCGCGAAACGACCCAAGGACCACAAGGACCACAAGGATCTCAACGACCTAAAGGGCGCCTGTCCTTGAGGTCTTTGAGGTCCTTGAGGTCCTTTCGCGTGCACCCCAGATGCGCGCTTTCAGTTGGGCCACCAACTACATCTCAAGCAGAAGCTTCAAGAAGTGGCCCAAGGCGTGGATATGGTCAATGTGATCGGGCGCGGTGTTCCCCGCGAAGCCGAGGACCTGGAAGTGACCCCGCCGTGCCTCGCTGATCTGCTGCATTCCGCGCGGGCCCCAACGGAGAACCGGCACGCGCCTGAGCGGCAGCTTCTGAAGCACGTAATCCGTTGCCTCGGTGGTGCTGACGAAGGTTCCGGGAAATATCTCGGAGTGGGTCATGACGAATCTCTTTCGGGTATCCGGCCGAGCCGCATCACGGGCGAGGGCAGTGAACACCCGCATGTCCTCCTCCCTGATTTTCCCGCCTTCTGACAGCACCCGCCCTTCGGGCACGTAGCTCGCGTGGATGCCATCGAGGAGGAGGACCGCGTCGACCTGGTTGTAGTTGCCGGGGTCAGTCAGGATCGCTTCGACTGCTCCGTAACCCGCACTGAAGCCGCTCAAGACGATCCGATCGAATCTCACCTCCACCCCCAGCTGTCTCCCGAGGGCCGTCTGGCCAGCGGCGATCAGGGCCCGGAATCGAGCAGGGTCGGAAAACGGCTCTTCATACACCCGAGAGCCCGATCCCAACTGCACGTTGATCCCGGCCCAATCGTTTCCCATGTCAAGAAGAGCGTTCTGAAGGACAAAAGCCGCGCCATGGAAATGAACGAGAAGATGGAGACGACCGCGCCGCCGCTCCTTTGCCAGGAAGAGGTCAACGGGCTTCGTCAGCGGTTCGGTCAGGATCAGGTGCAGGCCCTTCCAGGGCTTCTCCTGCACTCGGCCGTGTGTGCGCGCCGTCTCCTGCATGGGGGATGGGTTTTGGGACCGCGGTTGCTGGGCATTCACAGAAGCCGAGATGAAGAGCCAAATCATGACCAGAGGGAGACGTCGCATGCCCTGCACGATAAGCCAGTCAGGCGAACTCTTCAACACTTGAAACCCTGCGCCTGACCGATCGCGTCTAGGTGGATAACAATCCACATTCCCGTTCCCGCGTCAGGGGTATAACACAGGAAAGGAACAACAGTATGTCGCTTCAGACACTCGCGAACGTGATGCATTATGTCCAGGCGGATAAAGGCCCCTCCTTCTGGGGACCAGGCGATCGATACACCTTCCTCGTGACGGGCGCGCAGTCCGGCGGCGCCTACTTCATCATGGAAGCCACTGTCCCTCGCGACGGAGGGCCTCCTCCCCACATTCACCGAAACGAGGAAGAATGCTTCTACGTGCTGGAGGGCCAGTTGGAGATCAGACTCGGAGACAGGATGATTTCGGCTTCAACCGGAGACTTCGTTCACGTCCCGCGCGGCACCGTCCACTGCTTCCGGAACGTCGGAACAGCTGTGGCCCGGACTCTCCTGATCTTCTCGCCTGCAGGCCTGGAGGGCTTCTTTGAGGAGACTCTGGAGCGGGTGACCGACCCTTCCGCTCCTCAGCCTGAGAACATGGAGGCCGTCGTCGCCCGCTACCTTGCCGTAGCGCCGAAGTACGGACTGGAGTTCGTGCGGGTGTAGAACAAGTTGCCGGCAACCGTAGGTCCCATCTCCAGATGGGACCGTGCGATTGAAGCCTGCACGCTGACCGGAGACCTAAAAGAGGAAAGTACGGAGCATTAGGTGCGATTGCACGGTCCCGTCTGGAGATGGGACCCACGGACTTTGGCGAAAATACAAATACCCGGCAACTCTCCTTGCACGCCTCCGGCGTGCTGTATCTTGCATGGCACTAATGATATAGCGTGAAAAAGCCGAATGCCTGGGTTTACACCGGCTGTGTATTTTCGCCAAAGTCTAGCGGTCCTATCTGGCGATGGGACCCACGGTTGCCGGCAACTTCAATTTCCTCACACCTTCACACCACGAGCGGCTCAGTAACCCTTGTGCGAACAACCGGTGCTAATATGGGCTCACCATGAAGATCTCTATCCTCGGCCTCGGTTTCATGGGAAGCACTCATCTGAAAGCACTCCTTGGTATCCCCAATGCGAAGCTGACAGCGGTAATGAGCGCAAGCGAAAGAAAGCTTGCGGGCGATCTGAGCGGGATTCGTGGGAACCTCGGCGGGCCCGGCGAGTTGATGGACTTTTCCCACGTCTGTAAATACCGGACCGTCGAGGACGTCCTCGGTGACCCGGACATCGAAGCCGTCGACATCTGCCTCCCTACTGATCAGCACGCTCCCGTAGCCATCGCCGCCCTGCGGGCCGGCAAGCACGTCCTCGTGGAGAAGCCGATGGCCCTGGACGGCAAGGCGGCCGACGAAATGATCCGCGAAGCCGAGCATTGCGGCCGCACGTTGATGGTGGCCCAGGTCCTGCGCTTCTTCCCCGCTTACAGGCACCTCGCCGCGTTACTGGGCGAGCGCCGCCTGGGGCCTGTCCGCTACGCCTTTTTCCGCCGGCGGACCGCGGCTCCCCGGTGGGGGAATTGGCAGGTCGACACGAAGCAGAGCGGGGGAGGTGTTTTTGACCTCCTCATCCACGACGTCGACATGTGCCTCAATCTTTTCGGCGTCCCTCAAGCGGTTTCAGCAAACGGACACGAGGATCTGCCCCGTGGAATTGACTGCATCGTCGCCAATCTTGAGTATCCGGGTATTGGTTCAGTGTCGGTGACCGGCGGGTGGCATCACCTCAGTGATTATCCTTTTTCGATGGAATTCACTGTCACCGGCGATCTTGCGACCGTCGAGTTCAGCAGCACCGGCCGACCCTGTACCGTCTATGCGTTGGGAGCAGACGCCCTGGTCCTGGAGTCCGACGAGAAGGATCCCTACCAGGCGCAGCTGGAGTACTTCATCGAGTGTGCAAGCAACAATCGGCGCCCCGAAAAGTGCCCCCCGGAGCAATCGGCTCAGGCTGTCAAGCTCACCCGGCTGATCCTCGAATCCCGAGAACGAAAGGGGGAGAGAGTCAGATGCGACTTATAGGAAGCCTGATTGCTGTCATCTTCTCCCTGCTGATCCTTCCGCTCCAGGCCGAACTGCGGGTTGGAGTCGGCACCAGCGACATAACCCCTCCGAATGGTGTTCCGATGGCCGGTTACTACCATGTCCGGCTCAGTGAAGGGGTCCACGACCCGCTCCAGGCCAAGGCGATCGTGCTGGAAAATGGGGGAGTCACGGCGGTGTTGGTAACCTGCGACCTCGTTCACCTGCCGCATGAGATTGTTGGCCAGGCACGCGAAGCGATTCAGAAGGAGATCGGGTTGCCTGGCTCATGTGCCATGATCAGCGCCACTCACAGTCACACCGGCCCTGTCACTTCATCAGTCTGGCTGGAACGGACGGGTGGACAGGCATCGGAACTCTGCAAGTCCTATCTTCAGAAGCTTCCCTCGCTGATCGCAAAGGCGGTGAAGACGGCGCAGTCACGACTGCAGCCGGCCGAAGTCAAGGCGGCGGCCGGCGAGGAAGCAGGCCTGAGTTTCAACCGCCGTTATCTGATGAAGGACGGCACTATCGGCTGGAATCCGGGCAAGCTCAATCCTCAGACGGTCCGGACCGTTGGTCCGATCGATCCGCAGCTTCCGGTGGTTGTCTTTCAAGGGGCGGGAGCGAAGAGCCCTACAGCCGTGTTCGTAAACTTTGCCATGCACCTGGACACGGTTGGCGGCCTTCAGTATTCAGCCGACTACCCTTACACCGTTTCGAATCTCCTTTCGCAGGCGTTGGGACCCGAACTGTTAACGGTCTTCACGATGGGAACGGCGGGCAATGTGAATCATGTCAATGTCTGGAGCGGAACGCCCCAGAAAGGCCCCGAAGAAGGGGCGCGCATCGGCACGATCCTCGCTGCCGAAGTCCTGAAGACCCTTGAAAAGCTGGGGCCGGTCAGCACTGGGCCCCTGCAGGTGAAGAGCGAAGACGTCAAGCTTGGTCTGCCGCGAATTGAGCCGGGTGACCTCGAGAAGGCGAGGCAGGTGGCAGCCAGGTACGGGAAACCCGACGCCGCCCCTTTTCTTGATCTGGTCCATGCTTTCAAAGTGCTTGAGACGGCCGAAAGACAAGGCCGGCCGATAGAAGCCGAGGTCCAGGTGATTGCGCTGGGAGATCAGATCGCCTGGGTGGGCTTACCCGGTGAAATCTTCGTGGAACTTGGGCTGGCTATCAAGGTGGCCTCGCCCTTCCGTTACACGATAATCTCAACGCTATCCAACGGCGCCTTCGGTTACTTTCCTAACCTTAAAGCGTTTGCAGAGGGCAATTACGAGCCGGTCAGCGCCAGGACCGAACCAGGCTCCGGCGAACGGCTGGTGGAAACAGCCACCAGATTGCTGGTGGAGAGCTACAAGACTGCGGCTCGGCAATAAACAGGGAGGCTAAAATGGAAGATCACCTGAATCGCCGTCGGTTTGTGGGAAAGACGGTCGGCGGAGTCGTTGTGAGCGCCGCCTCGTACCGTCGGATTCTCGGCGCGAACGATCGTATCCGGGTCGCGAATATCGGTTGCGGCGGCCGGGGTCTTCTGAAGGAAGCTCTGGAGGTCAGAGAGCGGACTAACGTCGACATCGTCGCGATTTGCGACACCTGGCGTCCGCGCCGGGAGGAAGCGGTCGCCGCGGTTCGGGACGCCGGGGGGCAGCCGCCAAAAGACTATGTCCACTACCAGGATGTGCTTGCCCTGAAAGATGTGGACGCCGTCATTATCGGGACACCCGACCATCAGCACTGTACGCAGCTCGCGGCTGCGGCCCAGGCGGGCAAGGATGCCTATGTCGAGAAGCCTTTGGCGATGACAATGGAGGAACTCCAGAAGGCGGTCGAGGCCGTCAAGCGGAACAACCGGGTGGTTCAAATAGGAACGCAGGTTCGAAGCTGGCCGGCGCCTGCGGCGGCGGCCGCGTTCATTAAATCCGGAGGTCTGGGGAAGATTCTCAAGATCGAGCAGTCCCGGAACGGCTACAGACCGTACTGGCATGGCACCGGGAACCGCGAGGTCAAGGAGGCTGATGTCGACTGGAACGCTTTCCTCATGCATGCCAAGTATCGCCCTTTCGACCCCGATCAATACGCCGCCTGGTACGGCTACCGGGAATTCTCGCGCGGACCGCAGACCAACCTGATGGTCCATTTCATCGACCTGGTCCACTACTTCACCGGGGCGCCCTACCCCTTGCGCGGCGTTGGCTTTGCCGGAACCTATCGTTGGAAAGATAAGCGGACCGCGCCGGACTCTGTCGAAATCGTTCTGGAATACCCGGAACAGGGGTTCCTCACCCGCTACTCGACCGTCTTCGGGAATTCCGGAAACAGCTTCATGAAAGTCATCGGGACGCGCGGCATTCTCGATATCACCAATTGGCGGGGAGAAATTAAATTGATTGGCGAGGGATCCGGCGAACCGGACAAGCTCGACCCTGGAACGACTGTCCCCCCTGTCCAACCGGAGCATCACATGGCGGACTTCTTCAACTGCATCCGCACCCGCAAGAGTCCGCTCGCGCCCCTCGATGCCGGTTGGGGACACTCGATTGCGACACTGATGGCCGACTTGTCCATCCAAACCGGCAAGCGCATGATTTACGACCCGGCCAAGAAGGAGATACGAGAAGGGTAGGCGTAGACAGACATGTCAGTGATCGTCGCCAAAGGAGGGCCCCGCATGAGCAGCGCCGAACAACTCGCCATCGACGGAGGGCCAAAAGCCGTTACCGATAGACTTCCCCCCTGGCCGCAGTTTGACGAGAATGCTATCGCCGCTGTCGAAGAGGTGCTGCGCTCGGGAAAGGTCAACTATTGGACCGGCCGCAAAGGGATGGAGTTTGAGAAGAGGTTTGCCCAGTGGCAAGGAAGTAAGTTCGCCGTGAGCGTTACAAACGGCACGGCGGCGCTTCACACCGCCCTCACTGCCTGTGGAATTGGACCAGGCGACGAAGTGATCGTCCCCAGCTATACCTTCATCGCTACCAGCTTCTCGGTTGTTCAGGCAGGCGCCGTGCCCCGCTTCGCTGACGTCAATATAGAAGACCACTGCATCAGCGTCGAATCCGCCGAGAGGTTGGTCAACGAGAGAACGAAAGCCATCATCCCGGTTCACCTCTATGGCAACGTATGCGAGATGGACGAGCTCACGGCGTTTGCCCGTCGCCACAACCTCATCGTCATCGAAGACAATGCCGAGGCGTTTGGCGGTGAGTACAAGGGCCGGAAGACGGGAACTCTGGGCCTTATGGCGGCCTGCAGCTTCTGTCAGAACAAGACGTTCACAACCGGCGGCGAGGGAGGCATGATCACGACCGATGACGAGGACCTGGCGTGGAAGGCGCGTAGCATTCGCGACCATGGCTACGACGTCCAGGAACGACTGAACCTGCTCGAGCTCGAGCAGAAGCTGCCGTACATCCACAACGTTGTCGGCTGGAACTACCGGATGACAGAAATGCAATCGGCCATAGGGCTGGCAGAACTGGAAAGGATGGACAGCTGGAACCTCCCGCGACGCCGTCGCAACGCCCGAATCGTGATAGATTCCCTCGCTGACCTGCCCGAGATCAAATATTCGCCGGTGGATACCCCGGAACGTCGGAACGGCTGGTACGTGATGGCCTTTTCCTTGGATGTGGACAACATGACCTGCGGCATCAAGCAGTTCGTCGAGGCGGTCTCTGCCGAGGGAGCCCCGGTCTGGAAAGTCTTCTGGCCTCAGTGCCACACGGAACGCGCCTTCCGCGAACGACGGGCCTTCGGCCGGTCCGGCTTCCCTTTCACTTCACGCGAATACGCCAATCCCTGCAGCGTTGATTACTCCTCGGTGGAAGTCCCCAACGCCCTCTGGCACGAGACGCACACTTTTACCTGTTTTGCCTTCCCGACGTACACCGAAGACCATATGCATCAGATCGCCGCAGCCATCAAGAAGGTCATCCGGGCGTACGCGCGACGATAGGCCACTCACAGCGACGTATCTTTAAACCGCCCGGCATTTCGCGAGCGCAGCGAACCCGTGAAGTGCCCATGGCTAGCCCTTTGCCGGAAGACGTGCCTGAGCAAAGCAATGACTAAGGGCTCGGCTACTTCCTTACGCCGGAGGCGTAAGAGGAGAGTAGCCGGGGGTGGAGCCGTTTTTCAGGCGACACCCCCGGGAAACAGGCAATAAAATCCCCCACTCCGGCAGGAGTGGGAGGAGGGA
>RPQK01000214.1 GCA_003819755.1 Acidobacteriota bacterium
AATCTGGCATTCGGAAGTCCTGCCGATCGGCGGGAACCTCGTCACTCGCGATATTGCCGTCGGCCTTCGAGCGGCCCTCGACGATGCGGAACAGCTCAAGATCAAATACGGGAGCGCATTGCCCGACGAAGTCCCACAAGAGGAAGTGGTTGAGGTCCGTGTAGTGGGGTCGAGTCTCAAGCGCATGATCAGCAGGAAGATACTGTGCCAGATCATCGCGGCGCGCTGCGATCAACTCGTGGACGGGATTCTCCAGGCAATCAGGCACTCGCGGCTGGACCCTCAACTATTCACCGGGGTGGTGGTGACAGGAGGCGGAGCCGAACTGCGAGGGCTGATCGAGAAGCTGCGCCGGCAACTCTGCCTGCCCGCCAGGCTCGGCTATCCGGTCAATGTCGTTCCGATGGGCCATCCGTTCTGCAAGCCCATGTATTGCACAGTTTTGGGATTACTTCGATATTCCGGTGTCCGAAACGAGAACATCTACAAAACGGGATTCGGTAACAAGCCGAAAGGCAGGCTTAACAGGCTTTACCGTTGGACGATAGGAAAAATGAGTTGAAAAGCAGAAGGCAGAAGTCAGGAGTCAGAAGTCAGAAGTCAGAAGTCAGAAGGGAAAAGGGAAAAGCAGGGGTACGACCTCCCGTTTTTTTCTTCTGACTTCTGACTTCTGACTCCTGACTTCTGACCTCTGACTTCTGACTTCTGCTTCTGGGTGAAAGGGGAGACGATGAATCCGAAACAGCAGCCTGGTCTGTGGCTCCCTCTGAAGGAGGTTTCTATGGATGGCAGTTCGCGGCCAGAGGAAGAAAAGAACCTGACCTTGGCGTTTGATGAAAGACCGGTGACGGGTGCATGCATAAAAGTGATCGGGGTCGGCGGCGGAGGCTGCAATGCCGTCAATCGGATGATTGAAGCGGGTATAGGAGGAGTCGACTTCGTTGCGGCCAATACGGACCTGCAGGCGCTCAGGCTTTCCCGTGCCGCTATCCGACTCCAGCTGGGCGGCAAACTGACCAAAGGGCTTGGCGCGGGATCCAACCCGGAAGTGGGCAAGCAGGCCGCGCTCGAAGACACCGAGAAGATCATCGAGCTCCTGGAAGGGGCCGACATGGTCTTCATCACCTGCGGACTGGGTGGCGGGACGGGTACTGGCGCTGCTCCGATCATTGGCACCCTGGCTGCGGAACTGGGCGCCCTGTCCGTCGGCGTCGTGACGAAACCGTTTGGGTTCGAGGGCCGCAAGCGGATGCGCCAGGCGGATCACGGTTTGGCGCAACTCAAGGAAAGCGTCGATACCGTTATCACCATCCCGAACGAGAGATTGCTGACCAGCGTCGCTCCGGGCACTTCGCTCTCCGAGGCATTCAAGATCGCCGACGACGTGCTGCGCCAGGCGGTTCAGGGCATCAGCGACCTGATCACGATTCCGGGAGTGATTAACCTGGACTTTGCCGACGTCCGCACGGTGATGACCGGTATGGGCATGGCGCTGATGGGAACGGCCGTGGCCGAAGGCGAAAACCGGGCTGCGAATGCCGCCCGCCGCGCCATCAATTGTCCGTTGCTCGAAGACGCGACAATTCAAGGCGCGCGCGGAGTGTTAATCAACGTCACTGGCAATGCCGACATGACTTTGCATGAAGTGAGCGAAGCCAGTCGTATCATCCAGGAAGCGGCTGACCCCGAGGCGAACATCATTTTCGGCTCCGTCTTCGACGACAGCATGGGCAGCAAGATCAAGATCACCGTGATCGCTACCGGTTTTGACCGAGACGAACCGGAGAGAACGGAGGAGCCGGTCGAGCCCCAAAAAGGCAACGGCGGAGCTCCGCACTCGAGACCGGAGCCGCGCAAGCCGGAGGGCTTCGAAGGCCCCCGTAGGAACAGCCCATCCGACGCCGGGCCGTTCTCTGACCAGTCGATCTTGCCGCCGAATGATTTCTCGCCGCGCCGTGACGATTTTAATTTCCCGGCCTTTCTGAAGAGAAAAGTCCCGCCACTCGGTTCCGACGACCGAGGTTCAGATAACGGCGAGTAAGAGCCTGCCCTCACGAAAAGGGGCGCAGGGAACGCTTACCCCCCTTTGCGTCCCTGCCCCCTTTTCGTGAGGCTTGAAAGACAGGGCTGAAGAAAGAAGGGTGAAGAAAGAAGGATGAAGGCTGAAGAATGATCACCTTGCCCTTCGTCGGCGGTCCCTTCCTCCTTTCCTTTTCATCCTTCATCCTTCATCCTTCATCCTTTTCTCGACTGCCCACCTGGCTTGTGATCGGCTACCTTGTCATCCACTCGTTTTACATCGTCACCGCACGCTACCGTTCGGCGCATCGGGTCCGGGCACTCCTCACGAACTTCGGCCTCGTTTGCTTGTTTGCACTGCTTCTTGTCGGCTTGGGTCAAGCGGAGTTGTATCGAGAACGGTGGTTCAGAATCGTCGCCCTCTGGTCGCCAGTCGCGTTCTTCTGGTGGGCCTATTTATGGGCGGGCTTGACCCTCCATGCCTATTACCCCCGGGATTTCTCTTATGATTCCCGGCTCATTCGCCTTGAAGACAGACTCTTCAATCAACCGAGCCTCTGGCTGGCAGCTGGCGAAAAGGCCTGGCTTACGGACCTCCTGCACTTCCTTTACAACACTTACTACGCCTATACCCCCATACTGGCTCTTTACCTTCATATCAACGGTCGGCTGGCGGAGTTCCAGTCCGTGACCTTCGCCGTGACCCTCGGATACGCTTTCTGCTATTCCTTCTTCCCGTTGATGCCGGTTTTTGGCCCGCGCTGGGGGCTGGTCGACGCCGGCCTGCTACCTCCGTCGAGGAGTCGGCTGCGAGGTGGCTGGATGACGCGCATAACGAATGTCATCATGTGGCAAGGCCCGGCTCACAAGGGCTGTGCCATGCCGAGTGCCCACAGTTCGACCGCCGTTGTCTTTTTGATCTGGTCGTCCCGGATTTGGGGAGACGCCGGCGGACTCCTGGCAGCGGTGATTGTTGCAGGGATGGTCCTCGGCGCCGTCTACGGCCGCTACCATTATGTTGTTGATATGATCGTCGGGGGCGCGCTAGGAATAATCAGCGTTCTGGTCGCAGATTGGTTGATGTAGCAGCGTCTAAGCCAGAACGGGGGGTGGGGCACCGTGATTAGCGAGGAACTCTTCAATGCCTGGTATGCCGCACTGGAACAGCGACATCTGAAGGCGCTCACGTTCCAAGAGGTCCGGCATGCCCTGCAGGCGCTTTCGTCACTCTATGTCGAGCGGCGACAGCAAAGCGGTGCTGGAAAAGCCCTCGATAGTGCCGGCAAACGGGCCGCTTTTTCTCTTTTTTATGCAGCCCTCCACTTGCTGGAGGTCAGCTATGTGGCGGACCAGCTGAATCTCAAAGACTTTCCTATTGATTCCTTGACTGACCTGGGATGCGGAACCGGGACAGGAGGAATCGCCTGGTCGCTCGAACTGGGCGGTTCTGTCCCGCTTACCGCGGTGGATCAGAACACTTGGGTGCTGGAGGAGGCGAGGTGGAACTTTCGCCAGCTGGGAGTCAAAGGCGAGGCCAGGCAGGCCGATCTCGCACGCTGCTCGCTTCCGCCCTCGGGCGGCGTTTTGCTGGCTTTCACGGTGAACGAACTGGACGAGGCTGCCAGGGGGACCCTATTGCAGCGGCTGCGACGTCGACGCGGTCAGGGGCTGCTCATCGTCGAACCGATAGCGCGCCGCGTGTCTCCCTGGTGGGATAAATGGGCGGAGATCTTTCAGAAGGAGGGCGGGAAAGAGGATCAATGGCGCTTCACTCCGCCAATGCCGGAACGGCTGCGCCTGCTGGACAAAGCCGCAGGCCTCGACCATCGGGAACTGACTTGTCGAAGCCTGTGGGTGGCACCGGCGTGCCAGGGTGTCACCTCTGAGCACTGAAAGGAAAGGACCTCAAGGACCTCAAGGACCTCAAGGACCAAAGGGAGAAACGACGATTGGTTGGTCCTTGAGGTCCTTGAGGTCCTTGAGGTCTTTGAGGTCTTTGAGGTCCTTTCCTTTCAGTGCCTTGTTACTTATTCCGCGTCGCGACGTCGTAGACCAGACCGGCGACTCCGCCGGAAATCGCACCGATAGCGGCGCCTTTCTTACCTCCCGCCAGTCCACCGATCGCTGCCCCGGCGCCGGCGCCACCAGCCACAATCAGGACTTCTTCTTTGGTGGAGCGTTTCTTTTTCGGCTCAACCGTGGTCGTACGGTCCCGCGTTACCGGTTTCTCGACGATGACCGGCCGGGACTTCACGAAGGTCTCCTTGTTAACGTCCTGATCGGCCCTCTGGACGGGTACCAGACCATTGTCGTCCTTCAGGTACATCTGATCGTTGCCCTTCTGAGGAACAACAAGGTATGCCGTCCTGCCATCGGCCAACGTAACCGGGACCAGACTGGCAGCCACCGGGCCTTCCGGCGTCTGAATCTCCTGACTGAAGGCGTTCGTAATACCGTACTTGTCCCGCAACCACTCGGGATCACGGGTATCACGGCTCAGTGCCCACACGCCAAGCACTAAAGCAACAACCAAAACGCCGACTATAATCGCGTGGTTTCTTGTCAGATTCAAAGTCATGTCAAACCTCCGAAACTTCAGGGCTTTAGCAGCAAAGAACGTGCCAATTTCCCCTACTCATATAGATACAGGCAGTTCCAAAAGGTTTGGCGGGAGGCACCGGGGAGTTTTTCCCGGGTTAGCGACCCGTTAATGCCGGGCCAGGCCGTTCTGCTGGCGTAAGTCGCGGGAAAAGACGAATTCCGAGAGCACGGAGTGGCAGTACCGGATGGCGAATTCGAGATCCGAGATGGAGAGTTTCTCATCTATCCCGTGAACTCCCCGGAGATCTCCGTTGGATGCCTTGAACGGGTCGAAACCGTAACTGACGATCCCCCGCTCTCGAAGAAAGCGTCCGTCGGTGAATCCGGCGAGGACCGAGCTCCCGAGAGTCGCCTGCCGTTCGATTGACTGCGTGGCCGTGCGTATCGCTTCATAGAGCTCGCTGTCCGTCGGAGAGGCGGCGGGGGAAGAAATGAGAAGCGGTTCAATAACGATATTCTCGTCGTCGACGACTTCCGTTACCGTCTCCAGGAACTCCTCTGGTTCCTGGTCCGGAACCAACCGACAATCCAATTCGGCGTAGGCGGTTCCCGAGAAGGCGTTCGTATTGCTTCCTGCTCGCACGACCGATACGGCTATGGTATTGCGCAGGAGAGCCTGGTGGCCCGGGTCAAGCCGGCGGACGCTTTCCGGGTCCCTCGTCAGTTCATCAAGATGTAGCAGGCGGTCGCGGATCTCCGGAGACTGATAAGCCGCGATTTCGCGAAAGTAGCGGGCCACGGCCGGAGCGATAAGGATCTCCGGGCGATAGCGAAGAAGGCGATCAAGCGCGCGGATCAGCCGATGGGAGGCGGCATTCCTGTTCACGTACGCCCCGTGCATCGGTTCTCCCACCGCTGTCAACCTCAACCATAGGGCCAGCTTCTGGGTTGTCTCGATTCCGACATGGGCCAGGCGGTTGTCCCGAACGATGTTCGCCCCGCCTTCCGTCAGCGCGTAATCAATCCCCTTGAGCCATTCCGGCCGATTCTCCAGGACCCACGCCATCCCGTCCTCGCCCCCCATTTCCTCATCAGAGGTCGCAAGGAAGACAACATCCCGTCTGGGCGGGCGTCCTGACCGCTTGATGGCGACCAAGGCAGCCAGGTGAGCGATTCCCAGCCCCTTTGAATCAACCGTACCTCTACCCCAAACATAACCATCCCGGATCATGCCAGAAAAAGGAGGCACGGACCAACTATCCGCGTCCACAGTGGCGACGTCCATGTGGTGGACAAGCGCCACCCCACCGCCCGGCGAACGTCCTTTCAGGCGTGCGACGAGATTCGCCCGCCCGGGTGCCGATATCGCGGTCTGGCAAGAAATGCCCTCGCGTCGCAAAAGTTGGGCCAGATATTCTGCAGCAGCTATTTCCCGGCCCGGGGGATTGGCCGTATTGATCTGGACGTACTCCGACAGCCATTTGACCGCCTCCTGGGCGACCTTCGAAACCTGCTTGACGGGGTTGTCTCGGGTGGCTGGAGGAGAAGCGAGGACGTTCGCGAATGCGACAGCCAGATACAGGCAAAGGCAGGCTGCCTTTCGGGTCATGGTCGCCTTCTCCAGCCGCTCAACCGGAGAGCCGCTGAATGCAAAAAGTCCCATAACGCTGCCAAAACGGACCAGAGCGAAGAAGATATCACACCCGGCCAAGCTGACGAAGAGCCTCATAGCAGACAATCGAGACAGCGTTGGCCAGGTTCAGTGACCGCACCGAGGGGTGAAACATCGGAATGGTCCAAAGCCGGTTCGAGTATCTCTGCCTGACCGCCTCCGGAAGGCCCCGTGTTTCGCTCCCAAACACCAGGTAACCTTCCTCCTGGTATCTGGCCCGCGTGTAGGAGTCCGCCGCGTACTTCGAAAAGAAGAACAGTTCGGAGTCGGGGATCGACTCCAGGAAGGTGTCAAGACTCGAATGTCTTTTAATGTCGACATAGTCCCAGTAGTCCAAGCCGGCACGCCGGACACGACTATCGGTCAGACGAAAGCCCAGCGGACCGACCAGGTGCAGAGTCATCCCCACGGCAGCGCACAGCCGCGCGATATTGCCAGTGTTGGGAGGTACTTCAGGTTGGACGAGGACGACGTTCATGGCTAGTAAGCGAGCGAAGCGAGCCTTCGGAGTGCCCCACGGGGAACGGAGCAAGGGACCTCAAGGACCTCAAGGACCTCAAGGACTTCAAGGACCTCGAGGACTAAGGGACTCGTTCTTCCGATGGTCCTTGAGGTCCTTGAGGTCGTTGGGGTCCTTTCCTCCGGTCAGCTGTCCGCTGTCAGCCTCTCGATGATCAAATCCGTAATCTGCAGCCCTTTCATCCCGACGACCCGCACCCGGTAGGCATTGGCGATTCTCACTTCGTCCCCTATGACCGCAGCACGGCCCAGCAGCATCATGACATGGCCCCCTATCGTGTCGTTCTCCTCATCCTCGAGGGCAATCCCGAGCTCGGTATCCAGTTCCTCCAGCAAAACCCGGCCCCTTACCAGGTACCGTTTATCATCAAGCTTCCGGATATCGGCATACGCGGCCTCGGGCCCGATATCGAACTCGTCTCGGATGTCACCCACCAGTTCGCTCATCACGTTGTCCAGAGTGACGATTCCGACAGTCGACCCGTACTCGTCAATCACCATCGCCAGGTGAGTCCGCGTGCTGCGCAGTTCGGCGAGCAACGATCGAACCGAAGCACTGTCGGGGATATACTCGACCGGGCGCTTCACCATCGTAAAGTCAAAGCGCGGTCCCAGTTCCCGTTGCTTCCAGAACAGATCCTTGACATGCACGAGGCCTAACACCCGGTCCAAAGTGCCATCGCAGAGTGGATATCGAGTGTGCTGATGAGTCCGTGCGGTCTCGAGGTTCTCTTCGGCCGTCCTGCGGATGTCGAAAAAGACGACCTCCGTTGAAGGAACCATGATCTGACGGACCGTGCGGTCGCCGAATTCGAAGACCCGTTCGAGCATCAATCGTTCATCCCGGTCCAGGATGCCTCCTTCCTGCGACTGGGTAAGGATCATTCGCAGTTCCTCGGGAGAGTGCGCGTGACCTTCCTCGGCGAGTGGCGGAAGCCCAATTAGCCTGATGAACCCGTTCGCCGCACCGTTGAGCGCCCAGATAAACGGGTAGGAGACCCGGTAAAACAGCGCCAAGGGGGCAGCAGTCCAGAGAGACACGGTTTCCGCCCTCTGGATGGCGACGGACTTCGGTGCGAGCTCTCCGATCACAATGTGCAGGAAGGTAATGATCAGAAAAGCGATCACCACGGCCAGGCTGTGCGCAACAACTTCTTTCATCCGACCGAAACTCGTAAGGAGCGGCTCGATCAGGCTGGCAAAGGCCGGCTCTCCAATCCACCCGAGCCCGAGACTCGCGACCGTTATCCCGAGTTGGGTCGCAGAGAGGTATTCGTCCATTCGATGGATGATGCTGGAAGCCGTTGAAGCCCCTCGAACCCCCAACTCCTTCAGTTCCTGCACACGGGTCGGCCTCACCTTAACAATGGCAAACTCCGACGCCACGAAGAACCCGTTCAGCAGGACAAGGAAGATCCCGGCAACCACAAGCAGGGTCTGATGAAACAGGTCCATAGCTGAACCTTTATAGCATAGAAGCGATCTATATATACGATTCGAGGATTCAGGATCAGGGTCGGTATTCAAGGGTTGCGGGGCGAAGATTGAAGAGCTGGTCAACAATCACTCCGCATCCCGTTGTTACGCGTCTCCAGTAAAGAGTATACTAACAACGTCTTGGCTTCTCAGTCGCAAGGAGATCGTATGAGTTTCAGGAAACTGGTGCCAATCGCGGGACTTGCTGTGATTTTGGTAGCCGGCTATGCCTTCGGTGATGACCCTCGCGGAGGTGGTGCTGCCGGGTCTGACCGAGGAGGAGGGGGCAGCGATCGGGGAGGTGGCAGTGACAGGGGCTCCACTGAGGCCCGGACGTCCAGTCAGCCTTCGCCTCATTCTGTCGCCGTTACCACGGGCGGCGGAGGCGGGTCCACAACTCCGAACTACAACAGTTACGGGACTGGCTATTACATGTACCCGAACTACAACGAGTATTACGCCCGGGACTTCCTCTATAGTCTGTGGCGTCAGTATCCCTACTTCGCTCTCTCGAACTATTCCTATCGGTACTCTCTTGGGGACTCCCCAATCGATCGCAACCTGCTTCGGCTCGCCCTTCAGGACTCTTATGAGTCCGCCACCGCAATGGTCAATCGGGTCGACGAGCTCTCCGACTTGATTAATCAGCTGGAGGCGGGGCTAGTCCCACGCAAGCAGTTTCAGGAGAAGTTTGACTCGTCCATCACGGACATCCGCAAGCTGGCCAAAACGATCAGAAAAGACTCGCGGCTGGAGTACCTTGATCAGCGCCGCGGGATTGAAGTATCAGAACCGGCAGCCGCTGCCTCTATCCCCGAGATGCGGGCACTAGTAGCCGAACTGGCTGTACAGGCGAAGGGAATGAGGGATGGCCTGGAGAACTACTACGTCCGCGATTACACCAGGGTTGTCGAGGTTGACCACCTGAAGCAGCCCTCCTTCAAGTCCATGTCAGACCGCATCGACAAACTGGCCAAGGCCATCGAAAAGTCGGCCGATCGAATGTAACGATTGCGGGTTTTGAATTGCGAATTACCAGATGGGGACCGGAGTCCGGTCCCCATCTTTTTTTCACGCAATTCGCCTCGTCAATTCGCAATTTGGCTGGTTTGTCCTCGTGATTGACTTTTCGGTATACTTCCTACAGGAATTGCCCGCAGATGCACACGCGTTACTACGAGATGCTCAGAGGTTGCTCGCAAGACGACTTCTACCAGGCGCTCAATGATCCCGAGCATGAGCTTTATGAGATCGTATGGAACGCTTTCGAGACGGTCGTCATTGACCCGGCCGAAATTCTCGAGCCTGACTTCAGGGATCTGAATCAGTTCCGGTACCGCATCGGGGAAACATCGGCAACTCTGGAGTTTTTCCCCAACGAATGCTATTTTCGCGGCCGGTCGGGACCGGACCCCTATAACGACAATTCTGATGCGGCAGGGATTCACCTGAAGTTTTCTATTCTCCCCAACATGAGCTGCCTTTTTTGCGTCAGCCTCGGAATCTGGGGGCAGTCGGAAAGGGAGACGTTTCGAAAGCTTTGGTTTCGACACCGGAATTTGCTGTCAGGACTCCTGCGCCGGGCAAAACCAATCGTTTTTACTTCGATACTATTCCCCGACGTCGAATATGCCCCGAGTCTCGAAAAGATGTTGGATTCGTACTTCAGTGTGCGGGACCCCAATAATCTGATCGAGCTTCAATACTCGTTTCCACAGCTGGAGGATTCCGGCGAGGCGCAGAATTTCATGGCCTACATGGCGCTTCTTTACCACATGATACAGAGTCTCGTCTATTCGAACGAAGACCTGACAATGATGTGGGTTTCACGCCTCAACGAGTTTTACGCCGGTCACCTCCCCGACGTCCCCCCGCC
>RPQK01000215.1 GCA_003819755.1 Acidobacteriota bacterium
GCCGACCTTTCTGGGCGACAACGCCCGGCGGGGTGGCGGCTCGGGTGAACCAGCCGGTACCCCATCCACCCCTGTCTGGAAAAGGGAACTGCCCGGCATGGTGGTTTCCTCTCCGGTCCTCCAGGAGGAGCTCCTCTACCTCGCTTGCATGGATGGCTCCCTTTACGCCTTGGATGCGAATAGCGGACAGACGCGCTGGAGCTTCGCGGCCACGGGCGCCATCCATTCCACCCCGGCTGTGGCCGACGGGCTCGTTCTTTTCGCCGACGCGAGTGGCGTCCTGTACGCCCTCGAAGCCGGGACGGGGAAGCTCGCTTGGCAGGCCGATGCGGGCGGTGCTGCGTGGAGCTCGCCAAGCATCCTCCAGGGAGTCGCCTATCAAGGGACAACCGGCGCACGTTTGCGGAGTTTTGAGCTGCGGACCGGACGCCGGGATTGGGATATCGAACTGACCGGCGGCACTTGCTCCACGGCCTTCGTAACGGGCGACCGGGTCTACATTGGGACCGGCGACGGCCGGGTCATGGCGTATGAGACCGGGTCTGGACGGAAAAGCTGGGAGGCACGTACGGACGGGCCTGTACTCTCTTCCCCCGCCTTCTCGAGTGGCCTGGTCCTGGTCGGTTCGGAAGACCAGTTTTTCTACGCACTGGACGCGCAGGACGGCAGGATCCGATGGCGGTACCGCGCAGCCCAGGGTTTTGTTGCCCCGTCGGCCTGCGATGGCGGTTCTGTTTATGCCGGGTGTAAGGATGGCTACGTCTACTCCCTGCAGATCAGCGACGGCAAGCTCGAGTGGAAGGCGCGTGTGCCCGACATCGTCTGTGGAGCTCCAGCTGTCACTCCCGGTTACGTTTGCGTACAACCCTACGGCGGCCCGCTGGCGGCTTTGGAGCGCAGTTCGGGACGCGAGGTATGGAAAGTCAGGCTCGGCGCCGCACTTCAATCTACCCCGGTGTTGACCGGCGATCGGATGTTTCTGGCGAACTACCGAGGGGTGGTGTATGCGCTTCGGTGCTCGTAAGAAAACAGACCACCACGGACGGACACGGACGAACACGGACCCACACGGACAGGCATCAGCCGGGCTGGTCCGTGTCGGTCGGTGTTCGTCCGCGTCCGTCCGTGGTGCTCCGTCCATGAACCGGAGACGCTTCCTTGATGCCATCGCAGCGCTGGCCGGCATCGGGCAGTCACTTGCCCTCCCTACTGCTGTCTCCGACGCTCGGCTTGTTACCCGTAAGCAGTTCCTCATGGGAACTGTCTTCGAGGTGCTTTCCTATGCGGATTCGCACGAACGCGCTGCCAGAGTGATAGACCAGGCGCTCGCGGAGGTAAGACGCTTGGAGAAGGTATTCAGCTGCTTCGATGCGGACAGCGAGGTCAGTCGCCTCGCCGGGCGCCGCTGCTCCAGTCCCTGCCGGTTGTCTCCGGACCTGTATCGGATCATCGAGCGTTCCCTCGACTTTTCCCGACTCTCCGGCGGCCGGTTCGACGTCACGGTCGGCCCGCTCACCCGGCTCTCGCGGGAGATCGAGGAGGAAGGCGGGTCTGGACCCCGACGGGATCTGAACGCGGCCCGTCGGTCGGTCGGGTACCGCAACCTGGTCCTCATTCCCCCCGACAGTCTGGTCAGTCACGCCGATCACTTGGAAATCGACCTCGGAGCCATCGGTAAGGGATTTGCGGTCGACCGGGCAGCCGAGCTTCTGCTCGCTGGCGGCCTGAAACACAGCCTGATTAATGCGGGCCGCAGTTCAATTCTGGCTCTTGGCGCTCCTCCTGAGGAGAGCGGTTGGAGGATTCAGTTGAAGGACGCCGGCCGGGAGATCCGCCTGTGCGGCCAGGCGATGTCGACGTCGAGCCAGCCCAACGTCCCAGGGATGAAACACGGGCCGCCAAAGGGCCACATCCTTGACCCGCTCACAGGGCAACCGGCCGAATTCGGTGTCTCGGTTAGTATCATCTGTGGTTCCGCCACCACGGCCGATGCGCTCTCGACCACCTGCCTGCTCCTCGGGTACCAAGAAAGCTGTCTGACCCTGAAGGAATTCAAAGATTTGACCATGATCTGGACAGCCGCCGACGGGCTCTCGAGGACTTTCAGGACAGAGCCATGAAACAGCGGCACCTGCTTTTCGTCATATTTCTGGCCTGGTCGACGGCTTCCGGCAGCAGCATCAGGGTGTTTCTCCGGTGGGATCTGAAGACCGCCCCGCCTCCCGGTCTGCCCGGTGTAGCGGGGCTGGCCGTTCCCTGGTATCAAGGAAACGACCTGATGGAGAGCGTGACCGAGGCAGGGTATCGAGTCTACTACCTGATTTCGCCGGGAGATGTGGGAGGCACGGTGGCGGCTCTCGGCCACCGCCGGCTCTCCGGTATCCTGATCGGAAGCGAGGACTTGCGCGAGGCCATGAAAGCCGAGCTTCAGGCCCGGTGGCAAGTTCCGGCATCAATCGAAGTGTCTGTCGCCTGGCAAACAGGCCACTTCCCGGGGATCCTCTCCAATTCGGTTCAGAAGAAGGACGGCGTCTTACAAATCGCCGCCGCGTCATCCCAGCCGTGGATCGAAAGCAACCAGGCTGCGGCCGAGATCCTTAAGCAGGTGCATCCTGGCAACTCGTTCCTGTATTACTCCTGGCCGGAAGACGTGGGCCAGCCCGCTTCCGTTGAAAATTATCTGCTGGCGATCGCCGAGGCGGGGGCCTGCGGAACAGATCTTATCCTCCCCCTCGGACGTGAGTTCCAGGAATCGCTTGTCCTTCGGAAGCCGGACGCCGAGCGCCAGTGGAGGCAGATAGCGGCTTACATCGAGGCTTATTCCCGACATCAACCGCGAGATTACCGGAGGCCGGATAACGTCGTCGTCGTCGCCGAAGATTTTGAAAACTGGCACGAGCTCCTCAAGCTGCTCTCAAGGTATAACGTCCCGTTTCAGCTGGTTCCCCGTCGCGGCCTGACCGATTGCCCTGCCTCCACCCCTCGCGGCTTGGTTCTCTTTCTTGCCGTTCCAGATTCTTCGGAGATCAAAAGGCTCGAGGATTTGCTCAATCGAGGCTTTTCTGCGTTCGTGACCCTGGAAGCGAAGGGGCGGCTCCACTGGTCGAAGAAACCCAGCGCGCTCCAGGAAAGTGACGATTCCGCAAGTTACCGGCTCGGCAAGGGCCGCGTTGTTGAGCTGTATGGCTCGGGAATCGACCCGAATGCGCTGGCGCTGGACGTCAGGCGGATTCTGGGGAACGAACGGAGGCCTATTCAGCTGTGGAATGCTCTGACAGTCCTTGCGAGTCTCTATCGGGAGGAGTCGGGGGTCCTCCTCTACCTGACGAACTATGCCCTGTCGCCGCAACTCGTCCAGGCGCGAGTCGCAGGCAGGTTTTCGAAAATCGAATGTATACGGCCCGAGGAAGGGAAAGTCGAGGAACTGAGCTTTGAGCGCGACAATGACTTTACCGGGTTCACGGTTCCCGGCGTGAAGATCGGCACCATTGTCTATTTGAGAAGGTGATCGCCGGTCCTCAAGGGAGGTTCTGGGCGACGTCCAGAGGGCCGTGGTCTGACAGAGCCGCAAGCGGAGCGCGCCGAGTCTGTCAAGTGCGGACTTCCTTACGCCGGAGGCGTGAGAGGAGAGTAGCCGGGGGTGGAGCCGTTTTTCAGGCGACACCCCCGGAAAACGACGCAGACGCAATAAGGCACCCCGGCAGGGGTGCGAGGAGTCCCTCCTCCCACTCCTGCCGGAGTGGGGGATTTTATTGCCTGTTTCCCGGGGGTGTCGCCTGAAAAGCGGCTCCACCCCCGGCTACTCTCCTCTCACGGCTCCGGCGTGAGGAAGTAGCCAGGCCCTAAAGTGCAGGCATGGCCACCTTCTGCGGTCGCCCTCCGTCATGCAGACCTAGAACAGCAGTTTCAGAGCAAACTGGATGTTCCTCTCTCCCTGCGCGCCGGTAATTTCCCCGAAGGTGGCGCTGGAGGCGCTGCGGTTTGGCGTGCTGAATTGCGGGGTGTTGGTCAAGTTGAAGAATTCCGTTCGGAACTCAAACTTGTAGTTCTCCATCACCCGGAAAGACTTGTGGACCGACAAGTCAAAAGTCTTCCAGCCGGGCCCTCGGACGACCCCGATTCCCGAATTGCCCAATGTCCCCGCTTTCGGCTCCTTGAAGGCAGTCTTGTCCAGCCAGGAGGTTCCGGGACCGACCTGTTTAGTTCCTTCCCCGTTGCCCACGCGGTCTGCCCGCGCGCCCCGGGACTTGGTTCCAGACCGGTCAGTGGCTTGAATCGTAAGAGGGAAACCGCTTCGGAAACTCACGATCCCGCCCATCTGCCAACCTCCGAGCACGGCATTCAGGACCGGGTGCCAATTGGCGCCAAATGTCTTCTGCTGCCCGAACGGCAGCTCATAGGTGTAGACGAACGAGAACATGTTCTTCGCGTCGAAGTAGGTCGGCCCCCATTCGGATTTCCGGTCGTACAGATACTGGAAATAGGCCGACTGCGAAGCGGACTGCCCACCTTCTCCGTAGTAGCCGATCGCGTCGCTCATGCCTTTTGAGAAGGTGTAGGACAGCTGGTATTCCAGGCCTTTGGCGTAGCGCTGACGAGCCGTAATCTGCAGCGAGTCATAACGCTGATTGCCGCAGGCTTCCGTCCCAGAGATCTGCGCAATATTGGCGAGCACCGGGTTGCCGGCCAGATAGGGGCTTGCTTCGGTGGTCCCGTCAGCCTTCAGCCGCCTCTGGAAGTACGGCATCGGAACGATCAGGTGAGTTCCGTGCTGGCCGATATATCCCGCCGTCAGCACCGTTTGCGTTGCCAACTGCTGCTCAAGGATCAGGCTCCACTGCTGCACGTTCGCGGGACGCACGTCGGGATCCCAAAGACGAATCGTGGCATTCTTATAAGGGTCCGCCGCCTGTAGAATCGTGAGGCCCTGATCAAGAGTGGCTGAAATGGCCGTCTGTCCTTCGAAGATCGCTTCATACTCGACGTTGAACGGCGGGTTCATGGGCAGGCGCAGATTGGTTCCGGTCCCCTCCATGAAGGACGAGATGGTGTAGGCCCCGCGGACGACTGTGTGCCCGCCGAGCGCTAACGGCGTCCAGGCGAAACCGAGGCGCGGCTGGAAATCCTTCTTGAAGGGATTATAGAGGGACCGGCTGTTGCCGTCTTTCCCGGCCAGCATCATCTTCCCGGTGAACGGCTCAAAATTGGACTGCCGATCATACACCTCGACCAACGGGCTATGATATTCCCAACGCAGGCCGAGGTTTACGGTCAACTGGCTGGTTGCTCGCCAGTCATCCTGGAAGTAGAATCCAAAGATATTCTTCCTATGCCCCCAGCTGCCGGTATTCAGCCCGCGACCGGCTCGCGAGACGGTCCCCAGGAAGAAATCGGCTTCCGCAAACCCTTTTTGCGTCGGGCTCTTGGCGTTCGGCCCGGCCGTGTACTGGCCGTTAAACGTGATGAAGCCGGTCCTGCCGTTGTTGCCGGCGTAAAACGGGTTCATCTGCTGACGGAGCCATTGGCCGCCCGTCTTCAGGATATGCCGGCCTCGAATGATGGTGAGGTTATCGGCGTAGTGGAAGGTGTTGTTGGGGAACTTCTGCTGGGTGCCGATGTTGGCGTTTCCGATGCTGGTCGAAAGGCCGCCGGTGAAATTGATCGCCATCAGACCCGGGCCGCGATCGTTGCCATTCTTCATCCCCAGGCTTTCTGCAACGTTCCCCAGACCCTTGTCTTCACCTCCGTTCCAGTTCATGATGCGGTTCCCGCCGATGCGAAGTTCATTGACGACGGCGGGGTTAAACGTCCGCGTCCAGTTGAAGACGATGTTCTGGAAGGGGGCGTGATTGAAACTGTCAAAAGTGAGCGGGAAGCTGTTGTGACCCGGCGTCTCCTGGCGGCCCCAGGAATAGCGCGCCGAAAAATCGTCCCGCTCCGTCACTTTCGCATCCACCTTCACGTCGAACTGATCGGAAATCAGCTGACTGCTCGATCGGTTCACCTGATTGAATCGCAGGTCGTTGTTAATCGGCAGCGGGTACAGGCTCTCCGAGGCGAAGAGTTTGGCTGCCACCGGATTGATTCGGTTCATCGGTATCTGGTTGTTCACAAACGGCTGCCGAATGCCGGCGGCATCGGTGGTGGCTGGGTCGTAGAGCTGAATTCCGCGTTCCGAGAGCAAGCGAGAGAAATCGCCCTGGCGAAATTCCTTCGCTATGACCGTCATCGTGCCGACAGACGCGGGAGTATTGCGCCGGATTCCCTGGTAGTCGCCGAAAATGAAAAGCCTGTCTTTCTTGATTGGGCCTCCGAATGTCCCGCCAAACTCATTCCATCGAATCAGGGATCTCGGAGATTTCCCGGTTTTCGGATCGGGAGCCAACGACCAGTTTCGGCCCCAGTTGTTGGCATTGAGCTTGTCGTTCCGGAAGAACTCGAAGAGGGAACCGTGGTAGTCGTTGGTCCCGGACTTCATCATGACGTTGATGACGCCGCCCTGGAAATTGCCGAACTCGGCGGAAGCGTTGTTGGTGATCATCTTGACTTCCTGGATGGCATCAAGATTGGGCTGGTATGACGTCAGATTGTCCGAAGTGTGGTTGTTATCAATACCGTCAAGGAGGAAGTTGTTAGCCTCCTTACGGTTCCCGTTGACGTAGGGCCGGCCGCCGCCGCCGGTCCTGACACCGCTTTTGAAATCCGCCGGGTTGGTTGTCGTCACCCCCGGGGCGAGCAGCGTCAATGCGATGTAGTTCCTGGTGACGAGCGGCGTGTTGACAACCGCGTTAGCCGTAATCACCGAGCCGACAATGGTCGTTTCGGTGTTCAGCATCGGCTGGGCGCCGGCGACTTCAACCGACTGGCTTAACTCGCCGATTTCCATCTTGATATCCACTCGGGCTCTCTGATTCAGCTCCAACTGAATACCCGGACGAATGACGGTCTTGAAACCCGCCATCTCGACCTTGAGCTCGTAGGTCCCGGTCGGAATACGCGGGAATGCATAGATGCCTTGGTCGTTGGTCACGGTCGGCCAGACGGTTCCACGGTTCACGTCTCGAGCTGTGACCGTGGCCCCCGGGACAGCGGCCCCCGAGGGATCGCTCACAGTGCCGGTGATGCCGGCACTAACCTCCTGAGCCGAGACGGATGAACTGGAGATGACACAAATCGCGGCGAGTAGAACGGAAAAAACGAGGCAGCTAAGGAATCTGCGGGGTCCATTAGACATGGCCCACCTCCCTTGAAGGATGGTAAATAGTGGTTGCCGGCCACTGAGGAGAGAAGAAACGCAGCAGTTGTAACAAGCGCATACGGGTACGAGGGCTTGCAAGAAAACGCCCTTCCGGCCTGGGATGCCAGTTCGACTGTCTGACTGCGCCTTTTTGTAGCTGGACCTCATTATTGTGAAGAGTTCAAATGGTGTCAACGACAAAGTCAAAAGTCGAAGAAAGGAAAGATAATAAGACGACACTCGACGCCCCGGAGTTCAGAAGCAAGTGAAGCTCAGAAGGCCAGAGGCGCGGAGCGCGCTTTTCGTTTGCTTACGGTTTGAATTTGTTGCTCGACTCGATGGGGTTCTCTCAGGACACCATTGCTTCGTTCGCACTCCCTGGTGTAAACCATGGTTTCGGATCGTTCTGCCCCGGCAGGAATCCCGAACCGTGAACCGTGAACCCCTGAACTCAGAACCCCGAACCCCGAACCCCGAACCAGGTCTCACATATGGATAAACGCACTTTTTTCCGGCTGCTTCTTCCCGCAGTTCTTGTCGTACTGGCTCACTCCGTCGGTGCCGAACCGATCACTCCGGTGAAGGTCGGCACCTTCAAGGCGGAGGCACGAACCTTCCACACGACTGTCCAGGGCCTTCCTTCAGACGACGTCCAGCAAGTCGTTTTCGGCCCGGATGGGCGCCTGTACGCCGGCACCGGGCAGGGGCTTAGTGAGCTCAGCGACGGCAGATGGAGACCAGTGCCGCAATTCGCGGGTCTGGAGATTGAGGCTCTCGCTGCGGACAGGGACCGAATCCTCGTCATAGCGAACCGCGCTCTCTATAGCCTCACGGCTGGCTCTCTCATGCGCCTGGCCGAGATTCCCGGAGATGTGGGACAAGTGAATTCGGTCGTGGCTGCCGGTTCACTGTTTCTGCTGGCCACTGATCGCGGCCTGTTCCCGGTAGGAGCCGGGCAAGTCCGGCCGGCTGAGGGGGGCAACCAGTTTCTGAACGATGGGTCCGTTGTAAGACAAGTTGCAGTCGGACCCGGCGACGAAATCGCTGTGGCGGCCATGGCAGGACTGCTGACCAGGAGTAAGGCCGGGGTCTGGACGAGACAGCAACCACACGATGGCGCGAAGAGCTGGGCTCCCTATGACGTACGGGGGGTGGCCTATGACCGCCGGGGACGCCTCTGGTTCGCCAGCCCTCAAGGCGTCGGTTGCCGGGACTCACGGTGGACCCTTTACGACGCCGCGGACACGGTCCCCTATGACGATTTCACCACCCTGGCGGCAGGTGAGGACGGTGTAATCTGGCTTGGGACCCGGATCGGCGCCATCCGGTACGACGGCCGATCCTGGCAATACCGGCAAGGCGGTCGCTGGCTTCCCGATGACCACGTTCGAGCCATCGCCGTGGACAAGGAGGGTAATGCCTGGCTGGCGACGCCCAAAGGACTGGCCCGGATCGCGAACCGTCCGATGACGCTGGCGGCGAAAGCCAGGTTCTTCGAGGAGGAAATCGACAAGCGACATCGTCGGACCGAATTTGGCTACGTTGCCGGGGTTACTCTGAGCAAGCCCGGCGACATCGGTGAGTGGACGCAGCATGACACCGACAATGACGGCCTCTGGACGGCGATGTACGGGGCGGGCGAATGCTTCGCGTACGGTGCAACACGTGACCCGGCCGCTCGGAATCGTGCCAAAGCCGCCTTTGAGGCGCTGCGTTTCCTGGGCGCGGTCACTCAGGGGGGTGCTCACCCGGCGCCGCCCGGCTTCGTGGCTCGCACCGTCCTGCCCGTAGCGGCTCCGAATCCAAACCTGAACCGCAACACGCCGGAACGCGACCGGCAAATACAGGCGACTCGCGATAAGGCTTGGAAGGTGATTGATCCCAGATGGCCGACGAGCGCCGACGGAAAGTGGTACTGGAAGTCGGACACCAGCTCGGACGAGCTCGATGGACACTACTTCTTCTATCCGCTCTACTACGACCTGGTGGCTGATGAAGAGACCGAAAAAGCCCGGGTCCGAAAGCACGTCGCCGCTCTGACCGATCATCTCATCGAACACGGTTTCAATCTCGTTGATCACGATGGAAAACCGACCCGGTGGGGTGTTTTCAGCCCCGAGCAACTCAACGGCAACGCCGCCTGGCGGGAGGAACGTGGCCTCAATTCCCTGAGCATCCTGTCGTATCTGAAGGTGGCCGAACACGTCACCGGTGACGGCAAGTACCGGGAAGCAGCCGAGCAGTTGATCCGCCGGCATGGCTATGACCTCAACGTCTTGATTGGCAAGACCAACCGGGGTCCGGGATCGGGGAACCAGTCCGACGACGAGATGGCGTTCATGTCGTTCTACAGCCTGCTGCGGTACGAGACAGATCCGCGGCTGCGCGGAATCTATGGCCTGGCGTTGCGCCAGTGTTGGGAGATGGAGCGGTACGAGTTGAACCCTTTCTTTAACATTGTTGCCGCCGTCTCTGTCCGGGGCGTGTCCTTCGAGGATCCTTACGGCGACGAACGCCTGGACTTGACCGGGAGCTGGCTCGAGGAGGCCGTGGATACGCTCGTCCGCTACCCGTTGGACCGGGTGAACTGGAAGATGACGAACAGTCACCGGAAGGATATCGTCCTCCTCCCGGAATACGCCGCCCGGGCGGGCGGGAGACCGGCAGGCCGGCGCAGGGACGGAACAGTCCTGCCGATCGACGAGCGGTTCGTCGATCACTGGAACCACGATCCCTGGGAATTGGACCAGGGAGGCGACGGCACGTATCTGGCCGACGGCGCCTCGTTCTTACTCCCTTACTACATGGGGCTTTATCATGGGTTTATTGCAGCGCCGTAAGCTTTATCCACGAATTGCAC
>RPQK01000216.1 GCA_003819755.1 Acidobacteriota bacterium
GGCCAGTGACAAGACCGTGCATTTTGGCTTGGCCGGTGAAACGGCTATCAAGACGGTCGAGATCCGCTGGCCAAGCGGCAAGGTCCAGGTTCTGTCCGGGCTGCAGATAAACCGGCCGCATGAGATTGTGGAGCCCAAGGAGTAGGGCATGGGAACCAGACTCCTGATACTGCTCGTAGTCTTGCTTATCGTTTGGCCTCCCGTGGTCGCTCAGTCGACGCCGGAACTGACGCGGGAGGCAGTCATGGCCTACCAGGCGGGAGATCTCCCGACCGCCATTGAGAAGCTGCGCCGAGCGCGCACTCTGACACCGAACGATCCCACCGTGAAACTCTACCTGGGGCTGATCCTTTACCAGCAGGATACGAAGAGCCGAGAAGCGCAGCACCTGCTCGAGTCGGTAATCGACAGGTTTTTGGATAACTCCGAGGTGCAGATCAAGTTGTTGGACTCCTACCTTCAGACGAGTGACAACGTCAACGCCCGTCTGCAGTTGAAGCGCCTTCAAACGTTAACCTCCCGGGATGAGAAGCTGGGATTTCAGGTCGTCTATCTTCTTGTCAAGTACGGAATCAATGAGGAGGCCCACGCCGAGCTGGACAGGCTGAGTGCTCGGAAGTCCGGCGAATCAACAGAACGCGAAGGCGAGCTCTACTTCGTGCGCGGCCTCCTCGCCGCAAGCGAAGGTCGCAAGGAGGAGGCCCTTCAGAACCTCCAACAGGCCGATCGTCGCGATTTTCCGCCCCGCCATTCATACCACATGCTCATGCTGGCTGACGCCCTTTATAGAGTTCAGGAACTGCGACTGGCCTGGCAGGCCTACGAAGAGTATCTGAAGCACTTTCCGACCGATCTCGAGGCCCGCAACCGCCTGGGACTCGTGTACTACGCGCTTGGGCTCCTGGATCCCGCGCAGGCGGCCTTCGAGCAGGTGCGTAACGCCGACGCCCGTTACCCGCGAGTCCACTACCAATTAGCCGAAGTCCTCTTCCTGAAGAACGACCTTGAAGAGGCAGAAAAGTCATTGGACCGCGAGATCAAGAATGACCCGGCATGCGGGCCGTGCTTCGCGAAAATGGCCCGGATCTTCTATCAGCGTGGTGACAACCAGCAGACCGAGAAGTACCTGCAAAAGGCCCGTGAGCTGAGCCCGGATTGGGCCGAGACGCATCTCGTGAGCGGCTTGCTCGCGAATCGCAACGGGCAGTACGACGAGGCCATCAAAGACCTCGAAATCGTGGTCAAGAATCTTCCCGATTTTCCTACCGGCCACTTGCAGCTGTCGATCGCCTATGCCCGCGCCGGGCAGGCTGAAAAATCGAAGGAGCACCGGGAAATCTACAACCGCCTCATTCAGGCCCAAAAGGACGCGGTCACCGCGGGAATGAAAGACGAGAGGAAACCGCGGTAGGGAATGACGAGCGCAGCGAGGCTGTGGAGTGCGGTGATGAAGGGGCATAAGCGCTTGAATAAGAATCGAGAGTGGAGGCGTCCCCTGGGAGCGCAGGCGTCCCGCTCCTTTTTTGCCCGTTGGCCAGGGCGAAGTCGGTGCAATCAGCCGTGGTGAACGGGGCTTTTATTGTGGCCGGACTCTCCAGAGTCCGGCAGTCGGGCTGGGAGCCCGGCGAAAACGATGGTTGCAGCTCGCCGGTTCAGGCCGACCCCGGGGTCGGCTGCCGGACTCTGGAGAGTCCGGCCACGATAAAAGCCCCATTCACCGCGGCTGGTTGCACCGACTTCGCAAAAAAGTAAATGGCATTGGGCGTCCCGCCTGCACTAGCGCAAGGGGCGTCCCGCCCCGTCCGCTCTGTCCGCACCATCGGCCTTGCGAGAGGCGTGGACGGGCCGAGACGCCTGCGCTCCCAGGGCCGTGCTATGATGCGGGGCATGAAAGCAAAGGTGTCGCGCAGAGCATTCGTCGCCGCTACGGCGGGCGCCGGTGTTTTGGCTTCGCGCAGTTCCGCAGCCCCAACCTCCGCGACCCGGCTCCCGCGTGAAGTCTGGGTCGCCAGTATCGATCTGAAGGACCTTTACCCGGAAACCAGCGTCGAGCGAAGAATCGAGCGGACGCTCGAGCGCATGCAGAATGTCGTCGCCTTCCGGCCGGATATCGTCTGTCTCCCGGAAACCTTCAATACCTCGTGGGTGAGAACGGAAAAACCGATCGCTGAGCTCGCGGAGGAAGTGCCGGGCCCCCTGACGAAGCGCATGGGCGAATACGCCAAGGCGAATGCCTGCTACGTCATCTGCCCGATTCTGACTCGAAGCCAGGGAAGGATTTACAACAGCGCCGTCCTGCTGGATCGCACCGGGGCGGTCGCTGGGACCTTCCACAAAATCCACCCGACCGAAGGCGAGATGGATGACGGAGTTTGGCCAGGACCTCTGGAACCTCCCGTCTGGCAAACGGACTTCGGGAAGGTTGGCATCCAGATCTGCTACGACGCGAACTGGTTCCAAAGTTGGCGCTCGCTGAAAAGCCGGGGCGCTGAAATCGTGTTCTTCCCCTCGCAGTTCCCCGGGGGCCGGATCTTGACGACCCACGCCTGGATGAATCAAATGTACATCGTCTCCAGCACCGGCGAAGATGCGAGGGTCATCGATATTTCCGGCGACGATTTGGCCTCGAGCGGGCCGTTTGAACGCTGGGTGGCCGCCCCGGTCAATCTGGAAAAGGCGCTCGTTCATATCTGGCCGGAAGTGCAGCGATTTGGTGACATACGGAAGAAGTACGGCCGTCGTGTGCGGATCAAGATCTGGCACCCGGAGAACTGGGCCACGATCGAAAGCCTCGACGCGGATCTCAAGGTAATGGACGTGCTCAAAGAGTTCGGCCTGCCGACTTACCAGGACCATATCAGCAAGGCAGACGGCGCGCAGAAGGCCAAGAGAAGCTGAGTATCAAAACAAGGGGAGTCTCATGAGTGAGAGAAAGCAGACACTTCGACGCAGGCAGTTCCTGACCACCTCCGCGGCTTTGGCCGGCGGATTGGCCGTGCACGGTCAGGGCTTGGCAGCATTCCGCCCGCAGATTCCGGCAGGCACGCCGACGATGAAGATTGCCGAGGTGTTTGGACCTCCCGCGGGCTCTCTGTGGAAGATGGTCAAGCAGTGCGGAATCGATTACGTGGTTGGATCCTTCGGCGGAAACTGGGACAAGGAACGCCAGCCCGACGAAAAGCCGTGGAGCCTCGGCCCGATCACCCGCCTGAAAAAGGCGTACGAAGAAGGCGGATTCAAACTGGAGGTGATCGAGGCTCGGCCGCCGCTTACGAAAGCCAAGCTGGGACTCGAAGGGCGGGATAAGGAGATCGACGACGCCTGCGAATTGCTTGTCAGCATGGGGAAAGTCGGTATTCCGGTCTGGTGCTACGAATGGATGCCGGTCATTAACTGGATGCGCACCACGACCAATGTGCCTACCCGTGGAGGAGCGCTCGTCACCGAGTTCGACCTCGAAGCGGCGAAAGCGCAGCCGTTGACCGAATATGGTGAGGTTTCGGAAGAGAAGCTGTGGAAGAACCTCGAATACTTCCTTAAGCGCGTCGTGCCGGTGGCGGAGAAAGCCAATGTGAAGCTCGCCATGCACCCGGACGATCCTCCGATTTCGCCGATTCGCGGTCTGGGGCGCATCATGCGGAGCATCGAGAACTATCAGCGCCTGCTGGACCTTGTTCCTAGCCCGGTAAACGGAATCACTCTCTGCCAGGGGAACTTCACCCTGATGACCGATGACCTTCCTGCCGCCATCCGTCATTTCGGCAAACAGAAAAAGATCTTCTTCGTGCATTTCCGTGACGTCCGCGGAACCAGGGAGAAGTTCCAGGAGACGTTCCACGATGACGGCAAGACGGACATGGCCGCCTGCCTTCGTGCCTATCGAGACATCGGTTTTGACGGCGTCTGCCGCCCCGATCACGTACCCACGATGGAAGGGGACAGCAACGATCGTCCCGGCTATTCCTCGATCGGCCGCCTGTTTGCGATTGGCTACATCAGGGGCTTGATGGAGGCGGTGTACACGGAGAAAACCCAGTCGTAGGCTTGACTCCCCGACGCGAAGTTTCGAACGGGGCCGAGGAGGTCGACAACCGCACGATCCGGTACAGCGGCAAGGACTTCCGGGAGGCCTGGGTCAGGTCGCAGGCCAGCTAGGATTGTTGTAAATTGGTTGCATGTTTTCTCAACTTCTTGCTTTGCTTCTCGTGACAGGCTTGTCGTCCTTCGCACCGGCCGAAAAAACAGTCTCTCTGTTCAACGGCAAGGACTTGAGCGGGTGGACAGTTGACGTTCCCGAGCTGGACAAGAACCCGAACGCTCCGCCGAGCTTCGCGGTTCGCGACGGGCTGCTCGTGAGCATGGGGAAGCCGAACGGCCACCTGATCACCAAGGACTCCTTCTCCAACTATCGACTGGAGGTGGAATATCGGTTCCCGAACAAGGCTGGAAACTGCGGCGTTCTGGTGCACGCGTCCAAGCCTCGGGCGCTTTACGCCATGTTCCCTCAGTCGATTGAGGTCCAGATGCAGTCGGGCCAGGCCGGAGACTTCTGGTGTATTGCGGAGAATATCGAAGTGCCGGACATGGAGAAGCGCCGGCCTCGAAAGGACGACCAGGTCTTTGGCGGAGGCCCCAAGGACGCCAGGCGCATCTTGAACCTGACGGACAATTCCGAGAAGCCGTTGGGCGAGTGGAACCGGATGGTTATCGAGTGTCTGGGCCCCGAGGTCAAGGTGTGGGTCAACGACGACCTCGTGAATCACGGTTCCAATTCCACGGCGTCAGAGGGCCAGATCGCCCTGCAGGCGGAAGGGACCGAAGTGGAATTCCGTAAGGTGGCGCTGACGAAGCTGAAGTAACCTTAACCAAAAGACCTCAAGGACCGCAAAGACCTCAAGGACGTTGTTTGTCTTTTGGGTCTCTGAGGTCCTTGGGGTCTTTTGACTGGGTTTATCCCCCGCCCTCGACCATCTCCCTCACCCGCGCCACGTAGGCTTCTATGTTGCTCTTACGCTTGAGCCCGCCGGCCGACATGGCCCGCACGTTGCCGAAGACCGGCCTTTCGGGCCACGGCCGATCGTGCAACCCGAAGATCCAGCCCACATTGGCATAGCTCGTCGGATCACGCCCATCCAGGAAGTACCGGTTATTGAGCCGGAGGATGGTGTAGTAAGCGTGCTCAGGGTTCTCTGACCATTCCAGGATCTTCTTCCCCCAGTACATCCGCATCGAGTTGTGCATGTAGCCCGTGTGCTTCATCTCGAGCATGGCTGCGTTCCAGTATGGATCCCGGGTATCGGCTGCCTCCAGCTGCTCAGGGCCGTAGACCTCCGGCCTGGGATCCCCCGCGTGCTGTTCCAAGCTCGCGCGGGCCCAGGCGGGGAGGCCCTGGTAACGGTCGTAATCGGGATTGAAATGCACGAAGTTGTAGGCGAGCTCCCTGCGGACGATGAGTTGATCCAGGAATGCTGTGCAATCTTCTTCGCTTCCGGCGTCCGTGTCCAGAATTCTCGACGCGATCTCGAGAGGGGATATCTGCCCGAAATGCAGATACGGGCTGAGGTGCGAGACCTGATCGCGCTCCGGTCTCGACCTTTGCTCGGCATACCCGGTCAGTGCTTCCGCGATGAAGGCCTCCAAACGCCGGCGGGCGTTGGTAATACCGCCTCGGAAGGCCGAGACCGGGGCGACGGTGCGGTCTACCTTCAGATCGGCGAGGAGAGCCGGTATGTCATTGATATTTACACCTCCGTTGCCCATGTCCAACGAGTCGACTTTCGGGAGCCTAGCATGAGGCCTGCGCAGATACTCGTCCAGGCAGGATCGGATCTTCGGACGGAGGGTTCGAGCGGCGACCTCCGCTTTGTCGCTCGCCGTTTCAACCGGCACAACCGTGTCGCTTTCGACTTGAACGACGTCCACCTCAGCTTTGTTGGCGACTTCGTGTCTCCAGTCTTTCTGGTGACGCAAGAATCCTCGGTCGCAGACAACGAGCGAAGCGTCACGAGCCAGCTCCAAGGCGACGACCGGGGGCTGCCCGCGCTTCACCACCATCCCGATGCCGCGTTCCTCCAATGTCTGCCGGATCTCCCTCAGACCCTCGAGCATGAAAGCGAAGTGCCGAAGGTTCGCGTCTGGATACTTCTCGTCTAGAGCGAAACCGACGAGGATGGGCTGGCGGAGCAGCTCCGCCTGCTCAACCGCGTACTCGAGAGCGTGATTCCAGTCGGCCCTCTGGCACTGCTGCATCCAGTAGAGCACGTAGCGGCATTTGCATATCGGCTTGCGATTGAGCCGCATGACCCTCTGGGGAGGGATATCGGACATTTCCATGGGGATCCTCTTGGTTCGCTGCTCGGTGACCGCTGCCCGCTGCTCAGGGTCATACCGTCCGGCACCATTTGACCTCAGGGCCGCAGCGGTCAGCTGGCAGCGGTCTTCGTTGCCTGCACAGCCATTCCGACCCGCGGACGAAACTCGAGAGCCTTCGCCTGGCCGGAGTCGTCCAGAGTGAAATAAATACGATTCAGGGAGTCGGCAATGAAAAATTCCTTGGGAGAAAGGGGATGAATCGCGCTCTTGGGCCCTCTCGGCGGTTGCCAGAAAAGCTGATTGCCCTCGACGGTGATCTTGTGATTCTCGTTCTCCCGCTCTGAATAGACCCCAGTGTATCGGCTCAGTTGGCCTGTGGGCAGGGTAATAGCCCTCAGATTTTGAACCGGTTTCCCGATCGCAATGGCGGCCATCTGCAACGCGAGGCGGGCGGGTGATACCGTCGGCCCCGCTGAACCGTTGGTCAGGATGGCCACGTAGACATGATCCTCCGGCATGCTGAGAATGTACGTCGCAAACCCGTGGATACCGCCGCCATGCTCGATGGTGCGGTGTCCTTCGTAGGACCCGATCGACCAGCCGTAGCCGTAGGCGGTCGAGCGGCCGTCCGCCAGCTTGTGCGGACTATGCGCCCTGGCCAGTGACTCCTTCTTGATGAGCTTGTTGTTGCATAGAGCGGCGTCCCAGATCGCGAGGTCGTCGACCGTGGATGCCAGCGAACCGGCTGCATACGGCTGAGTCATGCTCAGGTACGGGGCATTCTGAAAACCGTTCAGGCCTCTCTGATAGCCTTTCACTCTTCTCGGGATAATCTGATCGGTTCGGTCATAGTAGGAATCCTTCATTCCCAAAGGTGCAAAAATCTTCTTTTCCACAAAATCTTCGTAAGACTGTCCCGAGGCTTTTTCGATGACCGCACCGAGCAAGATGTATCCCGAGTTGTTGTACAGCCACCGTTCGTCCGGTCTAAAGTCCATCGGCTGGGCCTTAAAGAGGTCGATCAGCTCGGTCAAGGTGAAGTCTTTCCGCCATAATGGCCGCCATTCCGGGATAGATGTGTAGCTCTTGATCCCGGATGTATGCGTCAGGAGGTGCTCGACCGTAATGGCCTGGCCGCCTGTCGGGTAATCGGGCAGGTATTTGGTTATCGGGTCTTTGACCGACAGCTTGCCCTCTTCTTCGAGCATCAGGGTGGCCACGGCTGAGAATTGCTTGGTTACGGAACCGAGTCGAAAAACCATGTCCGGTCGGATAGGAACCTTCAGTTCCAGGTCGGCCAAACCATAGCCTTGTCGAAAGACCGTCTCTCCGTTCCTGGTGACGATGACTGCGCCGCCAGGTTCGCCCGCTTTAAAGGCCTTGTGGAGCAGTGTGTCAATCTCTAAAGCTTCCGGGCCGGTGGCCTGGGCCCGCCGGCCCATCGCCATGAGGAAAACGACGACGATGACTGCCGCCACCACTAGAACCGACTTCAACACCCGTTTTGCCTGTAACGTCATGTCTGCCCTCCGAACGCCGACAATGGTACTACGGTTCACCGTTCACCGTTCACCGTTCTACCCTTCACGGTTCTGCAGTTCATCGTTCTATCGTTCGGTTCGACGGTTCCGATGAGCCTTGTTCCAGGAACGGTGAACGGTGAACGGTGAACGGTGAACCGTAGTACCATACGCCACGAGGTGAACATGCGAAAGCTGACTGTCGCACTCCTGGCCGTTTTGGCGATTGTCCCGGTAAGATCCGAGGTTAATTATCAGAAGCCGGCGAAAGCCATCTTGGACGTCCTCCACGCTCCAGCGCCGCCTCTGACTTCGGTCAATCCGTCAAAGACCCACGTCTTGTTGATGGATCGCAGGCTTTACCCGCCAATTGGCGAGATGGCGGCGCCGATGCACCGACTCGCGGGCGAGCGGATCAACCCGGCTAACAACGGCATGCATAATCCTTATGTCGTCGTTACCGGCCTGACCCTCAAGAACATTCAGGCCGGCTCGGATGTGAAGATTGCCGTTCCCGCGGGTGCGCGCCTCAAGTACCCCGTCTGGAGTCCCGACGGACGCAGGTTTGCCACTCTGAACTATACCGACTCCTCGGTTGAGCTCTTTGTCGGCTCAATTGAGAGCCCGCAGTTACGCAAGCTGGCGGTTGGGCCGGTGAACGACGCGGATGACAACGGAGTGACCTGGTGGGCGGGCAGCCAGAAACTTCTCGTGAGAACGGTGCCGGCCAGGCGGGGTCCGGTCCCCAAGCCGCCGGCGGCTCCCGCTGGTCCGAACGTCCAGGAAAGCTACGGCAAAGCCGCAGGTGTATGGACCTACCAGGATTTGCTGAAAAACCCTTACGACGAAGCCCTTTTTGATTACTATTTCACATCCCAGTTGGTGATTGTTGATTTGGGGACGGGGAGTTCGGCAGCCGTCGGAAAGCCGGGTATCTTCAGCGAGGCAGAGCCAGCTCCTGACGGTGTGCACCTGCTCGCATCCCGAGTCGTGAAGCCGTACTCCTACCTGCTGACCTGGCGCGAGTTTGCCCAGGAAATCGAAGTGTGGAACAGCCAGGGAGAACTGGTCCACAGGGTCTTTAGTGCTCCGCTTCAAGATTCGGTGCCTGTGGACGGGGTGCCGATCGGGCCGAGGAGCATCCGCTGGCGGCCGACCGAGCCCGCGACTCTTCTCTGGTACGAAGCTCTGGACGGAGGCGATCCGAAGGCGAAGGTTCCCCATCGGGACCGGCTCATGACGCTGAAGGCTCCCTTTGGTAATCCTCCCGTCGAGATCTTGAAGACCCAACACCGGGCGACCGGGTTGATGCACGGCGAGTTGGGCGGTTTGGCGATGATCTCCGACTACGACCGCGAGAAACGGTGGCTGCAGACTTTCCTGGTCTTCCTTGACCAGCAGGGTGGGGCGCCGAAATTGGTGTGGAGCCGAAGCGCCCGCGAGCGCTATAAGGATCCTGGCTCGCCTCTTTTCGAGCGGCTGCCCAGCGGAGGCTCGGTCGTTCACCAGGACGGCGATTGGGTATTCCTCTCCGGTCAAGGCGCGACGCCTGATGGAGATCGGCCTTTTCTCGATCGTATGAACCTTAAGACTCTGCAGACCGAAAGGCTCTTCCGGGCGGGCGACAAAGGGTATGAGAGCGTGGTTACCCTTCTTGCGGACGACGGATCGCGATTCCTGACCTCGTACGAGTCCCCTTCGGAACCGCCCAATCTGTACGTGCGTCAAGCGGGCCGTGAGGAACGAAAGGCATTGACCAATTTCCCGGACCCGACTCCCCAGATTCGCAACATCCAGCAAAGGCTGATCAAGTACAAGCGCGCGGACGGGGTAGACTTGTCCTTTACGTTGATGCTGCCGCCCGACTACAAGGAAGGGACGCGCCTTCCAACCATCCTGTATGCTTATCCGCTCGAGTACAACGACCCGCAGACTGCGGGCCAGGTCGGTGGCTCGACGCAGCGATTTGTTTCAATCAGGGGAGCAAGTCATCTTTTCCTGCTGCTCGCCGGATACGCGATTCTGAACAACGCGACTATTCCGATCGTCGGCGATTTCGAGACGGTTAACAATACGTACGTGGAGCAGTTGGTGGCCAGCGCCCAAGCGGCGATTGACAAGGCGTCCGAGCTGGGAGTCACCGACCCCAACCGGGTAGGTGTGACCGGGCACAGCTACGGCGGGTTCATGACCGCCAATCTGCTCGCGCATTGCGACCTCTTCAAGACCGGAGTCGCGCGCAGCGGCGCCTACAAC
>RPQK01000217.1 GCA_003819755.1 Acidobacteriota bacterium
AGGAAGTGTTGCCAGACGTGTAACAACGTGATCCTCACAAACCTCCTGAACGAAGACAACATTCAACCCGGTAACCGGTTTCTGGTTTTCGCGCTGAATCCCAAGCAGAATATCGAAGTGCGGGTCCAATGGGGAAAAGGTAAGCAGAACGTCGTCTTTGCCGTCGGCCACAGCATCGTCAACCGCACCTGCCGCACCAACGTCGGAAGCCTGATGCTCGAATATGGCGGCGGGGGACATACCAAGGTCGGCACCTGCCAAATCCCGGCCACCGATTGGCAACGGGTTCAGGGGGAACTGATAGACCGGCTCCGTCAGGCGGGATAAAGAATCAATGATCGACGACTAAGAAAGCCGGCGGCGACGGCCGGAGGAAAGGACCTCAAAGACCTCAAGGACCTCAAGGACTCAAGCACCTCAAGGACCTCAAAGACTCAATCGTCTCGTCGTTGAGGTCTTTGAGGTCCTTGAGGTCCTTTCCTCCGGCCGTCGCCGCCGGCTTTTCAATCGTCAATTCCCTAAAATTCCGCCGGCATCGTCTGGAGTTGCTCCAGCGTAAAGACCGGGCCGTCGACGCAAACGTAGTACTTCCCGACATTGCATCGGCCGCACTTGCCGAATCCGCACTTCATCCGGTTCTCCAGCGTCGTGAAGGTATCCCCGGCGGCAAAGCCGAGTTTGGCCAGTACCGGGAGCGTGAGCTTAATCATGATCGGCGGACCGCAGACCAACGCAATCGTGTTCTCGCTTGAAGGATTGGCTTTCTCCAACACGTGGGGCACGAATCCCACCTGGCCTTTCCAGTCGGGCGTTTCTCCGCCCGGATCGACAGTCGTCATCAGCTTGACGTCATCCCGTTTGCCCCACTCCTCCAGCTCATGCTTGTAGACGAGGTCGGCGACTGAACGCGCGCCATAAATAATCGATACGTCGCCGAAGTTCTCCCTGAGGTCGAGGGCATTCCAAATGACACAGCGAAGGGGCGGCAAGGCGATTCCGCCAGCGATGAACAGGAGGTTCTTCCCCTTCCATTCGTCGACAGGAAAGACGTTACCGTAAGGGCCTCGAAAGCCGAGAATGTCGCCCTCATCCAAAGCGGCCAGAGCCGACGTCACCCGTCCGGTCTGTCGGAAAGTGCACTCTATATAGCCCGTTCTGGTTGGTGATGAAGCAATGCAGAAAGTCGATTCGCCCTCGCCGAAGACCGAGTATTCCCCAAACTGGCCGGCTTTGAACCGGAAGTTCTTCCCGCACTCCTCATCCTCGAACAGAAGCCGGAAGGTCCTGATACCCGGGGCCTCGTCGACGGCCCGGTCGATTCTCATCAAGTAAGGCTGGTAGACGTTTTCGGGGCTCATAGATCGGACTCCGCAATGGCAGTCAACCGCTCAATCAAATTCATGTCGACCGGACAGGAGCGGGAACATCGTCCGCACCCGACGCAGCCGAGGAGGCTCGTGCTTCCTTCTGCCGGCGCCGACCCGCGAGCTTTCCGGCCCCGTTCCGGCAAGTAGGAAAACTTATGCATGACGCGCTGGCGCCAGCGCTGGCTTTGGACGCTTCTCGGGTTATGGCCCGAAGCATGCAGCGTGAACAGCCTCTGGCCGCAGGAATCCCAGCACCGGAGCCGCGAGCCGCATTTCAGATCAGCTTCATCCTCCAGGTCGAAGCAACTGCAAATGGGGCAAACGAACGCGCAGGTGCTGCATCCGAGGCAGGCCAGCGACTGCTCTTGCCAGAAGCTCTCCAGGTTGAAAAGAGCCGGCAGTTTCGTCAGGACATCGGCGATCGGGAAACGGACGGGAACGGCCGCCAGGACCTTAGTCTGTTCTGATTCCTTGGCCGGCTCGAAAAGCCCGGCCCCCAGTTCCACGAGTTCCTTCCCTTTCGGGGTCACGATCTCGACCAGAAAGTGATCGTCATCGATCGCGCTCAAAAGAAGATCGCTGCCTTCGGTGTCTCCCGGTCCTCCGCCGACCGAAGTGCAGAAACAGTCCGGGTCAGCGGCCGTACAACTGAAGGCCACAACGGTAGTCGCCGCCCGTCTTTCGCGGAGGAACACATCCGGTTCTCCCTCCTGGAAGATACTCTCGAGAATCCTCAAGCCCCGGGCGTCGCACGGGCGCAAACCGAACAGGACCGTCGGTTGAACCTTGACCTTGTCTCCCTCAATCACTACCTGCTTGCCGTCTTTCCTGAATCGGAGGATCTCTTCCACGACCGGGAACAGTCCCGACTTGGGGGACACAGCCGTCATTTGCTCCAGGTCGATGTGACGTTCACGATCGAGGTCTGTGAACCAGGGTGTCCCGCTTGGACCGGCCGGCTGGGGCGCGATAATCCGTTGTCCATTCTGCTCGAGTTTCTCGAGGAGCGATGGGATGGATTGCTTCCTGAGTGATCTGGTCTCGCTCATGTTTACTTGATAAACGTCTCGCGGTCGCTGCCGCTGAAGACGGAAAGGGCGTAATCGAGTTTTGCCGAAGTTCCGGCTTTCTGGCCGAATTCCTGCTGAATCCGGTCGGCAAGGAATTGGTTCACCAAATTCAAGGGAATTCCGGCCGGGCAGGCCTCTGAGCAAGCTCCGCAGTTGACGCACCGCCCTGCCAGATGCATGGCTCTCGAGATGTGCCATTCGAGGTTCCCGATCGAATGAGCGGCCACCGGAATCCACTGCGGTTGATTGGAATCGACCAGGCACTGCTCGCAGTAACACATCGGACAAGCGGCCCGGCAGGCATAACAACGGATACAGCGCTCGAATTCCTGCTTCCAAAAAGCGAACCGCGCCTGGCGGTCTGTCGATCCGGCTGAGAGCGCAGGCATTCTGTCTGCACTGGGGACGCAGGCATCCTGCCCCGTGCTGCCGGGAAGGCTGCCGAGCACACCCGCTATCTGTTCAGCAGAGCTCAGTTCGAGCACATTCCCAGCGGAATCGAGGGCCAGGAACACGGCCTCTGATTCCTGGTAGTGGTTCTCGGCCGCCAGCTGTAGGATGCTCCTGAGTAACGGCGGGGTGGCGATGACAGCCGCCTTGCCCAACGCCTTGACCTCCGGCTTGCGCAGATAGACGGCGAGGTTCAAAACACAGCGGTCATCCAATATCAGTCTTTCGAGGTCTTCGGGACGGCGTGCGAAAAACGGTCGAACCCGTCGATTCGAGCCGTTTGCATACCCGATAATCACTTGCACGGTGCCTGCGTCAAGCAGTTCCCGCGCGCGTTGTCGTAGTGCTTCCATATCGTTCACCACTGTCTGCCCGGAGGTCCGACGAACCGTTTCCGCCATTCGACCGCGGAAACGGTTCGTATCCGACGCGCTCCCCGTCCGCTGACGGTCCGCAAAAAAGCGCTGCGCTTGCGGCTCTGTCGGACCTGGCCGCTTCTGTCAAACCTGAAAACTACGTTCTACTCCTCGCCCGATCAGATTTTGGTACTCCGTATAGGGACCCAGGCGCCGGATGTCGGCCACGGTCGTGTTCACCACTTCGGCCCACTTGGCGCCTTCGGCCGCGGAAACCCAGGCAAATCGGACCCGCTCAACGTCGATTCCAAGGAAATCGAGCAGTGATCGGAAAACCATCCAGCGGCGTCTGGCGTGATAGTTGCCCGAGGTATAGTGGCAGTCTCCGGGATGACAACCGGAAACGATGACCCCGTCAGCGCCGGCCGAAAAGGCTTTCAAGATCAACATGTAATCGATGCGGCCCGTGCAGGGCGTGCGAATAACCCGCACGTTGTGCGCATACTTCATCCTGCTGGTCCCGGTCAGATCCGCCCCGGCGTACGTGCACCAGTTGCAGACAAAAGCGATGATCTTCGGTTCAAACTCGCTCATAGCTTTCTTGGAAACGACCTCAAGGACCTCAAGGACCTCAAGGACCAAGCTCGGACCCGGTCGTTGAGGTCCTTGTGGTCCTTGAGGTCCCTTCCTCCTCCGTCAACTTACGTCATCCGTATTGCCTTAGGCCAGCGCCCTGACCTCCGCATAAAGTTGACTGTTCGAGAACCCATCCAAATCGATGGCTTTGACTCGGCAGACGGCCACACAAGTGCCGCAGCCCTGACACAACCCGGGATTCACCCGGGCGATGGTCCTGATCGGCTTGCCGCCGCGGGTCGTTATCGTCTCTCTTTCAATGGCCCGATAAGGGCAGACGGACTCGCAAAGAAAACACCCCGTGCAGCTGGAATACTGGGGTGGAGCAGTCCGGTTAACGGCGGCAATGAGCGGTTCGCGTGAGAGCTGGTCCTGAGAGAACAGCCCGCACACCTTGCTCGCCGCGCCCGAAGCCTGAGCGACCGATTCGGGAATATCCTTGGGCGCCTGACAGGCCCCGGCGAGAAAGATCCCCGCCGTGTTGGTTTCGACTGGCCGGAGTTTCGGATGGGCCTCGGAGAAGAATTTGTAGGAGTCGTAACTGATATGAAGCTTCTGCGCCAACTCCTCAGCCGCGGGGCTCGCTACCGCGGCCGTCGCCAGCACCACCATGTCGGCCTTGATCTCGATCGGTTCGCCTCCCAGGAGCGTGTCCGCGCCCTTCACGATCAGCTTGCCGTCCCGCTCGTAGATGCGCGAGACCCGGCCCCGGACGTAGATCGCGCCGTCTTCCTCGATCGCCCGACGCACGAACTCGTCGTACATCTTTCCGCCCGCCCGGATGTCCATGTAAAAAACGTAGGCTTTGCCCGAGTGCACTTTGTGCCGGTAAAGCATCGCGTGCTTGGCCGTGTACATGCAGCAGATCTTGGAGCAGTAATCGATCCCCTTCGCGCGGTCCCTGGACCCCGCACAGGCGAGGAAGACTACGGTCTCGGGAATCTTCCCGTCAGACGGTCGGCGTATCTCTCCCAGGGTGGGCCCGGAGGCGGAGGCGAGCCTTTCGTACTGCAGGCCGTTAATCACGTCCGGGTATTTCCCGTAACCATACTCGGGGAAGAAGTCGGTGTTGACGACGTCAAAACCGGTCGCGCAGACGACTGCACCCACATCGATCTCGAGGATTTCGTCTTCCTGCTCGAAGCGCACGGCCTTGGCCGGGCAGAGTTTCTGGCAGACGGCGCACTTCCCGGTCTTAAAATAACGGCAGTTCTCGATGTCGATGACCGGCTTGTTTGGCACGGCTTGCGGGAAGGGGACGAAAATCGCGGTCCTCATCCCCAAACCCGCATTGAACTTGCTCGGGATCTTCTTCTGCGGACACTTCTGGGTGCAGACCGCGCAGCCCGTGCAGAGCTTCTCATCGACCTTGCGTGCCTTCTTTCGGATTCGCGCCTTGAAGTTTCCGATGAAGCCGTCCAGGCTCTCGAGCTCCGAGTAGGAGAGCAGCGTTATGTTCGGATGTTGAGCCACTTCAACCATCCGCGGGGTCAGGATGCATTGAGAGCAATCGAGTGTCGGGAAAGTCTCGGACAACTGGGCCATGTGTCCGCCGATTGAGGGGTCCTTCTCGACCAGAATGACCTTCTGACCGGCATTCGCGATATCGAGACTTGCCTGGATGCCCGCAATCCCGCCGCCCAGGACCAGCGCGGTCTTGGTAACCGGAACCTGAATGGGCCGCAGGGGCCGGTTGCGCTTCACCTTCTCGACCAGAACCCGAACCAGGTCCGCCGCTTTCTGCGTGGTTTGGTCCCCCTTCTCGTGGACCCAGGAGCAGTGTTCGCGGATGTTCGCCATCTCGCAGAGAAACGAGTTGAGCCCCGCCTCCGCACAGGCCCTTCTGAACGTCGGTTCATGCATTCGCGGGGAGCACGCTGCAACGACGACGCCCGTCAGTTTCTTCTCCTTGACGGCTTCCTTGATCAGGGTCTGACCGGGGTCCGAGCACATGTACTTGTAATCCACACTGTGTACGACCCCGGGGATCGACGAGGACATTTGGGCGACTTGCGCACAGTCGACGGTTGCCCCGATGTTTTCTCCGCAATGGCAGACAAAGACGCCGATTCGTGACATAAACGGTTTACGATTGAAGATTGACGGTTGACGATTGCGTCGCCGCGGCCAGTAAAGGTCCACAATCGACCATGTGCCTGTGAAGTCCGAGCTCCTTGGGGCCAAGCCCAAGCGCAAGCCCAATGGCCTGCGTCACATACATAACCGGGATGGTGAAGGTCCGGCCCGCGGCTTTCTCAATATCCCCCCGGCGCATGTCCAGATTCGCGTGGCACATGGGGCAAGCCGTGATCAGCGTTTCAGCTCCCCGGGCCACCGCATCGTCCAGAATCCGGGCACACAGCTTTGCCACTAATTCCGTGCGTGCCAGCGTCATACCGGCGCCGCAGCACTCGACCTTGAAGGCCCAGTCCAGGGGCTCGGCCCCGATCGCCTGCATCAGTTCGTCCATCGACGTGGGGTCTTCGGGCCGGTCGAACTGCACCACTTTCGGGGGACGGACGAGCAGGCAACCGTAATAGCAGGCGACACGGTGCGCAAATGGCTTCGCGATCCGGGAGGAACCGTCGGCCTCCATCGCCTCCTTGAGAACTTCCAAGACGTTTCGGACGCGCACATCAAGCTTGAGGTCCAGTTCGATCAGTTCACGCACCTCGGACTTAAGCCGCGGATTCGCCTGCAGCTCATAGACCGTTGTGATCAGCCGGTTGTAGCAGGCCGAACAGGGAACCAGAAGATCGCGCAGGCCGGTCTTTTCTGCTAAGGCGAGAATCCGAGCCGGTAAAGCGAGGGAGAGCAAATGATCGGCCGCGTGACCCGAGCTCGCGCCGCAACAGTTCCAATCGGGGATTTCAACCAGATCCAGTTTGATCAGCCGGGAGACCGCCTGCAGCGACTCATTAAATTCCCGAGCGGACCCCACCAGGGAGCATCCCGGAAAATAACCGACTTTCATTCGGTCCTGCCTCTCTTTCGCGCTGTCGCGTCGAAAAGGCGTCGCACCTGTTTGGCGCCGTCGATTCGATGAGGAAGAAAATGAAGTTTTCCGCGGAACAGGAGCTTTGGCGCCAACAGGAGGTCCTGGAGGAAATTCAGGGAGCGTCTCTTGTAGTCCATGATCATCCCTAGCTCAAACATCCGCCCCGTCATCCGTATCGAACCCAGGAACGACCGATGAAACGCAATGATATTGCGCGCCTTGGGATGGGCGCGGCCCTGCCTCCACGACTCCTGCCTGAGGAAATCCATTATCTTGGGAAGGTCAACTTCCTGGGGGCAGCGCGCTGAGCAGGTTTGACAGGTTAAGCATTGCCAGATTGTCAGCGATCTGAGCGCTTTCTCGTCCAGAGTCGAATCGCCGAACTGGAGCAACCTCAGGATCTGATTGGGCGGGTAATCGGTTTCAGACGCCAGCGGACAGCCGGCCGAACACTTGCCGCACTGGTAACAGCAGGCGACCGATTGTCCAGTCGATTGATAGATTTGTTCGCCGAGGGAATTGTGAACCGTCGAGGAATGAGTGCTCATAAAAAAACCGCATCGTGATCATGTTCCGGACGGGCATAATCCTATTCCATCCAAAAGCAAGCGCGCAAGTTGACCGGAGTGTAAAGGGGGGAGTGTTGATCGCGGTGTTCACAGAGCCGCGCACGACGCCGTACGCGGCTCTGTAAGGATCGTACCTAGAATTGCACCTTCGGCGCCTCTCTGGCGGCGGTGCCGGCCTCGAAGTACGGGTGGGATTCAAACCCCAGGATCCCCGCCAGGATGTTGGTGGGAAAACGGCGTAACGAGGCGTTGTAGGTCTGGACAGTCTGATTGAACCGCCGGCGTTCGACAGCAATGCGGTTCTCGGTCCCGGCCAACTCGTCCTGCAGGGCCAGGAAATTCTGATTGGACTTCAGCTCGGGGTAATTCTCAATGACCACCATCAAGCGCCCGAGCGCTCCCTCCAAGCCGGTGGCTGCCTGGGCTCTTTCGGCAGTAGTCTTGGCCTCGCCCCATTGGCTGCGCAAGCGCGTTATCTCGGTCAGGACCTGCTGCTCCTGCTTGGCGTAGCCTTTGACGGTATTCACGAGGTTTGGAATGAGGTCATAGCGGCGCTGCAGCACCGTGTCCACCTGCGCCCACGAACTATTCACCTGCTCCTGGAGGTTAACCAGGCGGTTGTACGACCCAACCGCGCCGATTCCGACAACGATGACCAGGAGCAATACAATCACGCCGATGACGAGCAGAATTTTGCCCATTCTTTCCTCCTAAGGCTTGCACAAATGCGCGTCGACTGCCTGTACGATTGTTTCGACCGTCTGCAAGTAGCGTCCGAACAGCTCCTCCGTGTCCAATTCGCGCAATTTCTTAGTCCCGGCCTTAAGCGCGTCGACCGTTTCGAATACCTCTGTGTCAAAGGAAATGTGCGAGCTCAGTTGCTTGACTGCTTCGATCTTGGTGGCCGGCACCTGATCCTGAAACAGACGCAGGGCGGCGCGAAACAGCACGAGAAAACTGGACAACGAGGACATCAGTAGATCACCTACTTGGGCCGGTTTCCCTCCGGTTTCCAGATAGCGCTCTCGCAACTGAATGACTTTGCCCTTCAGTTCGTGTTCCAGTTGAAGCCGAAGATTACGGGGCTCCACCTGGATATCTCGGGTCATGTCCTCGCCATAGAGGATAAGATGGGAATCCCTGATGTCGAGCAGTTCGATGGGGAAAACGTCGACCGACTGCCGGAGCCCGTCAGGGGTGAACAGGAGCGGCGGGGCATTCCCGGCCTTGATCCAAGCCCGAGAAGGCTGGAGAAACAGCTTCAACTCGGGCAACCCGAGGCGGTCCATCACGACGAGCACGTTGTAATCCGACCGCTTTCCCGCGTAATCGCCAGCCGCCGCTGACCCGTAAAGGATGACGGACTTCAGTCCCGTCGGGTTCGCCTGTTTGAGTTTCTCAACAAGCTGTTCGGGTGTCACTGTTGTTCTCCTTATCTAGTCTAACTGACGCCGTCAGCTGTCAGCGATTTACCAACTGCGTCCCGCGCCGCCGCCGCCCGACGATCCTCCTCCAAAACCGCCAAAGCCGCCGCCGCCTCCCCCGCCAAAGCCGCCGCCGAATCCTCCGCCACCCCTGCGGCCGCCCCCGCCACTCGTGAGTATCTGCAGCAGGAAAAGGAGGAGGAAGGGATGCCGGATGAATACCAGAATCAGGATGCCGATGATGATGTAGCCCAGACAGCCGATTCCGCCGCCTTCAACCTCTCCCCGAGGGCGGGCACGCGCCGGAGCCGCGTCCAACTGGACGCCCGCGTCACTGGCGATAATCTCGCCGACCGATCGAGCGCCTGCGGACAGGCCGGCGCCATAGTTGCCTTGACGGAAGTACGGGATCACATCCTCGTCGAGGATGCGGCCGGCTCTCGCGTCCGGGATGATCGGTTCCAGTCCGTACCCGACCTCGATCCAGGCTTTGCGGTCTTGGATTGCGGCCAGCATCAGGACCCCATTGTCTTTCCCTTTTTTCCCGATGCCCCAACGCTCAAAGAGCCGGTTAGCCAAGTCGTTGATCTCGTTCCCTTCCAGGGAGGGGACCGTAACGACCGCGACCTGGCTGGTCGTTTGTCTCTCGAGCTGAGCCAGGAACCGTTCAAGGTCCTCTCGGTCACCGGGTTGGAACACGCTCGCGAAGTCATTGACGTAACCGATAGGATTCAGCCGTTCGTGCAGTTCCTGCTCCGCCTGCCCGAGCAGGGCAGGCATGAGCGGAGTCAGGATTACCAGGAGCAGAATAAGGCAAGAGGGGAACAGCAGCGTACGTCCGGCTCGCATAACCGTCTGACTATACAGGAAGAAGGGAAGAGAGGCTACCGGGGAGGACTGGTCCCGGCCTGGCCCCGACTGAACGGCACAACCTAAGGGGGGCATAGGCCATAAAATAAGAATCGAGAGTAGGGGCGTCCCCTGGGAGCGCCGGCGTCTCGCCCAATGCCATTTACTTTTTTGCGAAGTCGGTGCAACCAGCCGCGGTGAACGGGGCTTTTATCGTGGCCGGACTCTCCAGAGTCCGGCAGCCGACCCCTGGGGTCGGCCTGAACCGGCGAGCTGCAACCATCGTTTTCGCCGGGCTCCCAGCCCGGCTGCCGGACTCTGGAGAGTCCGGCCACAATAAAAGCCCCGTTCACCACGGC
>RPQK01000218.1 GCA_003819755.1 Acidobacteriota bacterium
ACGCGCTTGGCGTACTGGATCGGAATTCTTCGCTGGCCTCTCTCCACGAAGACGATGGCCCCTATGACGATCACCATCATGACTATCAGGATAATGATGGTGATGATGCTCCGCTCGCCGCCTGTCCAGTCCTGCCACAAGGAGATACCCGCGTGCGGGAGGCCGACAACAATACCGGCAAAAATGATCAGGGAGATGCCGTTGCCTATGCCGCGTTCGGAAATCTGCTCACCGAGCCACATGACAAAGGCGGTTCCGGTGGTCAAAGTCAACATGGTCATGATCCGGAACCCCCAGCCGGGGTACGGGACGACCGGGGAAGCGCCGCCGCTGCCGCTTCTTTCCAGAGCCAAGGCGGTCGCCAGGCTCTGGAACAAGCTCAGGCCGACAGTCAGATAACGCGTATACTGCGTTATCTTTTTGCGCCCGAGCTCACCCTCTTTGGACAAGCGCTCGAGATAAGGCCAGACGACGGTCAGCAGCTGCAGGATGATGGATGCCGTAATGTAAGGAGTGATACCGAGAGCGAAGACCGAGAGCCGGCTCAGGTTACCACCCGAGAAAATATCTAGGATTCCAAAAATCGTTCCTGCCTGCTGGCGGAACAGCTCCTGCAGAGCATGGCTGTCCACACCAGGCGTAGGGATCCAGCTGCCCACCCGATACACGGCGAGAAGGCCGAGCATGAAGAGGATGCGCTTGCGCAGGTCCGGGATATTAAGGATGTTACGAACACTGGTTAATAATGGGTTAATGTCTGCCATTAACTGACGACCTCAACACTGCCGCCTGCCTGTTCAATCTTCTGCCGGGCAGACCCGCTGAAATGATGGGCCCGAACAGTCAGCTTTCGGGTGAGCTCTCCCTCGCCAAGGATGCGAACCCCATCTTTACCCTTTCTGATAAGACCCAGCTGGGTCAACAGATCCGGAGTGACCTCCGTACCGTCCTCGAAACGGTTCAGATCTTTCACATTGAGAACGGAATACTCTCTCGCGAACTTGTTGGTAAAACCGCGCTTCGGTATGCGGCGGTGAAGGGGCATCTGACCGCCTTCAAAACCGGGCTTCTGGGAGAAGCCGGACCGGGACTTCTGACCCTTCTCGCCACGCGTTGCCGTTTTTCCGTGACCGGAACCGGGACCGCGCCCGACTCTCTTGCTTTTCTTGTTAGCGCCCTTCTCCGGTCGCAAATTGTGAAGTTCCAGGCTCATGCTTATTCCTCGACAATCTTGACGAGATGACAGATCTTCGCGACCATCCCCCGAATCTCGGGAGTATCGGGCCGTTCGACGACCTGGTTCAGCTTGGTGAAGCCCAGGCCCCGGACCACGGCCTTTTGCCGTGCGTCGCGCCCTATGGCGCTTCGAAAATACGTAATTTTGAGCATTTTGGGTGCTTTCATCGCCTTCGCCATTTACAGCTCCTCTAAGCTCAATCCGCGGGTCTGTGCGACCTGCGCCGGACTGCGCAGCTGCTTCAAGCCCTCAAAAGTGGCCTTGATAACGTTATGAGGATTCGCGGAACCAATGGATTTCGTCACGACATCCCTGATTCCGGCTGATTCCATTACGGCTCGAACCGCCCCGCCGGCGATAACGCCCGTTCCTTCCGGCGCCGGTTTCAGAACCACGCGCCCGGAGCCGAAGCAGCCCAGGACCGCGTGCGGTATCGTCACGCCCGCCAGGGGGACCTCAATCATAGTCTTCTTCGCTTTCTCGATCCCTTTGCGGATGGCCGCCGGAACTTCCTTGGCCTTGCCCAGCCCGTAACCGACCTTCCCGGTCTGGTCCCCGACCACCACCAAGGCGCTGAAACTCAAGTTCTTTCCGCCTTTGACGACCTTCGTCACGCGGTTGATCGCCACCACTTGATCTTTAAGTTCGACTTCCGTCGTTTCAGGACTCACCATACCTTCTCCTCAAAACCAAGGATGAAGGCTGAAGGAAGAAGGATGAAGCAAAAACCGTTCATCCGTTGTTTTCCTTGATCCTTCATCCTTCAGCCTTCATCCTTCGTTTTGTTTCCGCCTCAAAACTTCAAACCCGCCTCTCGGGCGGCTTCTGCCAGAGCCTTGATCCGGCCATGATAGAGATATCCGCCTCGGTCAAATACCACGCTGTCGATCCCTTTTTCCTTGGCCCTTTCAGCGATCGTCTTCCCGACCCTCTTCGCCGCCTGGACATTGCCGCCCTGTTCGAGCTTCTTCCCATCCATGCTGAGGGTTGAAGCGGCGACGAGCGTCTGTCCGGCCATGTCATCGACGATCTGGGCATAGGTGTGTTTCAGGCTACGAAAGACACACAGGCGGGGAACTTCGGGAGTTCCGTCGAGCACGTGCCGTAACCTGCGGTGGATCTTTCTGCGTCTGTCGTCTTTACTCAGATTCCTTGCCATAAGCCCCTCAGGAATTGCGGATTCCGGATTGCGGATTTCGGATTGCGGATTTCTTGTCTTGAATCCGCAATCCGCAATTCGAAATTCGCAATTGTATTACGCGCCTTTCTTTCCGACCTTCAGCTTGATCACCTCAGTCGAGTAACGAACGCCCTTGCCACGATATGCATCGGGGGGACGAAGAGACCGGATGTCGGCGGCCGTCTGTCCGACGCGCGCTCGGTCGGCGCCCGAAACGACGACGCTGGTCACGTAGTTCTGAATCGTGCGAGGGAGCTTCTCAACCTTGATCGTGATCTCGGTAGGCACCGGGAATTCGATCGGGTGGGAGAAACCGAGGCTCAGATTCAGGAACTTGCCCCTCATCTCCGCCCTGTACCCGATACCAACGATATCCAGCTCTTTGCGGAACCCGTTGGTTACGCCGTTCACCGCATTCGCCACCAGGGACCGCGTTAAGCCGTGAAGTGCACGCACGTTCTTCTCATCGTTGTCCCGATGAGCCAGTACGGTCCCGTCCTTCAGTTCAACTCTGATCGGGGCGGGCACCGTGACTTCCAGCTTCCCTTTTGGTCCCTCTACCCGGACGTGGCCCTCCGTCACCATGACCTTCACGCCGGAGGGAACCGGAATTGGTTTCTTACCTACTCGCGACATATCTAGCTCCTGCTACCGTTCACCGTTCCCCCGTTCACCGTTCTCCGTTACGGAATCACAACTCGCTTTTAACGGTGAACGCTGAACGGTCAAACGCTGAACGCTCCAGTTCACCGTTCCCCCGTTCCCGTTCGCCGTTAGAGAATCACAACTCGCTTTTGACGGTGAACGCTGAACGGTCAAACGCTGAACGTTTTAATAAACCTCACACAAAAGTTCGCCGCCCAGGCCGCGTTCCGTCGCCTTCTTGCCTGTCATGACGCCGCTCGAGGTCGACAGCACGACGACCCCCAGCCCTCCGAGGACGCGCGGAATCTCGTCCTTCGAGGCATAGACACGGCACCCGGGCTTGCTGATCCTCCTGATGGACTGGATCGCGGGCTGCCGAGCCGCAGTGTATTTCAGAAGCACCGTCAGGGTCGAGAAAGGCTTCTTTTCGTTCAGCTTGTAACCGGCCAGGAAGCCCTCTTCCTGCAGGATTTTGACGATCGCGTTCTTTACCCGGGAGTAAGGAACTTCGACCGCGTCATGTCCCGCCTGATGGGCGTTCCGTATGCGGGTCAGAAGATCGGAAATTGGATCCGTCATCGCCATTGCCTATCGCTCCAAGACGTTCACCGTTCACCGTTCTCCCGTTCTCCGTTAAAAGCTTTTCAACGGTGAACGGTCTAACGGTGAACGTTGAACCGTTAACCTACCAACTTGCCTTGATCACTCCCGGAATCTCGCCTCGCAAGGCCAGCTCACGGAAGCAGATCCGGCACAGCTCGAACTTGCGCAGGTAACCCCGCGGCCGGCCGCACCTCTTGCAGCGCGTGTACTTGCGCGCCGAGAACTTGGGAGTTTTCTTCGACTTTTCAATCAAGGATTTCTTTGCCATTCGTCCTTCTTTTTCCGTTCACCGTTCACCGTTCACCGTTCACCGTTTCTCGGTTAGAAAGCTTTTCAACGGGGAACGGGGAACGCTGAACGGTGAACCACTACACCGCTACTGCCCGACGTTCTTCACGCTTCGTGAAAGGCATACCCATCGTCGTCAGAAGGAAGCGAGCTTCGTCATCGCTTTCGGCCGTCGTTACGATGGTAATGTTCATGCCGTTGATTCGCTCCGTTTTCCCGATGTCGATCTCCGGGAAGATCAACTGATCGCGCATTCCCAGGGTGTAGTTGCCCCGCCCATCAAAAGAACGGGCCGAGACGCCCCGGAAATCACGCACGCGCGCCAGCGCAATGTTCATCAACCGGTCCAGGAATTCGTACATCCGGTCTCCGCGCAACGTGACGGTCACTCCGATCGGCATGCCTTTGCGGAGCTTGAACGCCGCGATCGCCTTCCTGGCCCGGCGTACGATCGGCTTCTGGCCGGTAATGGCACCCAGTTCATCGGCCGCGGTGTCGAGCAGCTTGGCGTTGGCAATCGCCTCGCCGACGCCCATGTTCAGCACCACCTTGACCACCTTGGGCACCGCCATGATGTTGGTGTACTTGAACTCCTTCATCAGGGCCGGGACCACTTCGCTCTTATATTTGTCCTTGAGTCTAGCCATCGTTATTCCCCGATCCGGCTGACGGCTGTCAGCTGACAAAAGCTCTTGTCCAAGTAGTTATGTCAGCTGTCAGCCGTCAGCTGTCAGCTGCTTACTTATCGACCGTTCCCCCGCAGTTCTTGCAGACTCTAACTTTCTTGCCATCTCCCAGCGCCTGATAACCGATGCGGCTGGGTTTCCCGCATTCGCGACAGATGACCTTCAGGTTGGAGAGGTGAATCGAAGCCTCCCTCTCAACCAGTCCACCCTTGATGTTCTTTTGGGGGTTGGCTCGCGTGTGCCGCTTGATGAAGTTGACGTTCTCCACGATGGCCCGGCTGTTATCGGGAAACACGTGCAGCACTTTGCCGGTCTTCCCCCGGTCCTTGCCGGCCGTCACCATCACCTGGTCTTCTTTTTTAATGTGTAACATTGCCTTCTACCTGTTCGACTATTTGTTTGTAGTTCCGCCTTCAGGCGGGCTTTTGCGTGCCGCAGGCACGCGTAAAAGGCCCGCCTGAAGGCGGAACTACAAACAGTCCTACAAAACTTCCGGTGCCAAGGAGACGATCTTCATAAACTGCTTTTCGCGCAGCTCACGGGCCACCGGTCCGAAGACGCGGGTTCCGATCGGTTCCTTCTGGTTGTTGATCAGGACGGCGGCGTTCTCGTCGAAGCGGATGTAGGATCCATCCCGGCGGCGGGTCTCCTTCCGCATGCGCACGACAACGGCTTTCACCACCTCGCCCTTCTTGACGGTCCCATCCGGCGACGCTTCCTTTACTGAGGCCGTGATGACGTCGCCCAACCCCGCGCCCAACCCGGCATCGCCGCCCAGAGGGAGAATGCAGGAGATCTTGCGAGCACCCGAGTTATCAGCCACATTGAGAATAGTCCGCATCTGGATCATAAGAACCCCCGCTACTCCTTCGCTTTCTCCAGGATTTCTTCCACGATCCAGCGCTTCCGCCGGCTCAACGGACGGCTTTCCACGATCAGGACCTTGTCACCGACCTTGCATTCGCTGTTCTCGTCATGAGCCATGAATGTGCTGGTCCGCCGGACGGTCTTGCCATAGAGAGGGTGCTGGACCAAACGGTCCACCGCCACCACCACGGATTTCTGCATGGCGGCAGAGGTCACGTGGCCAACCTTAGTGTTACGCTTTCCCGTGCTTACTTGCTGCTGCTCCATTTCCTCACCTCGAAGGATGAAGGATGAAGGATGAAGGATGAAGAAGGAGGAGGGAATCCAGCCGTTCCTCCTTCATCCTTCACCCTTCATCCTTCATCCTTTGTTTCCCTTCTGGGTCAAAACCGTCTTCACCCGAGCCAGATCTTTTCGAATCTCTCGGATCTTCTGCGCGTTTTCCAGCTGACCGGTCGCTTTTTGAAAGCGCAACCGAAAGAGCTGCTGCGCAAGATCACGGACCTCGCTGTCCAGCTGGTCGGTCGTCATGTCACGATACTTTGAGGCTTTCATCACTCACCAAACCGTTTCACGAACTTCGTCTTAATGGGCAGCTTCTGCGCCGCCAGTCTCATGGCCGCTTCGGCGGTCTCTGGCGGAAGCCCTTCCATTTCATAAAGGACCCGACCGGGGCGAATCACAGCGACCCAACCCTCGGGGGCACCTTTTCCTTTGCCCATACGCGTTTCAGCCGGTTTCTTAGTAATCGGCTTGTCGGGAAAAATCCGTATCCAGATCTTTCCCCCGCGCTTGATATACCGCGTCATCGCTATTCGGGCGGCTTCGATCTGACGGTCGGTAATCCAACCACATTCCATCGCCTTCAACCCGTATTCGCCGAAATCCACAGAATTGCCGCGGGTCGCCTTCCCACGCATCTTGCCCTTCTGCTGGCGGCGAAACTTGACTTTCTTTGGCATTAACATAGCTGCACCCTGTAAAAACGGTTCACCGTTTCAAAGGCTCCGGGTTCTGGGTTCCGGTTCCACGATTCACGTTCCCCGACCCGAACCGTCTAACTCAGAACCCCGAACCCAGAACCAGCATAGGCCTATTGTCTTCGGCCACGGTTCCGGTCTCGGTCCCGGTCCCTGTCCGTGTCCTGCCTGGGCTCGTAGATGTCGCCCTTGTAGATCCACACCTTGACGCCGATGACGCCGTAAGTAGTGAAGGCCTGGGCGAAACCGTAATCGATGTCCGCGCGCAGGGTATGCAAGGGCAGTTGGCCGTGCAGGTACCATTCGGAGCGGGCGATTTCAGCCCCGTTCAGCCGGCCGCTGCATCGCACCTTGATCCCCTGGGCGCCAAATCGGAGAGCCGTGTCAACCGCCCGGCGCATGGCCCGGCGGAAGGCGACGCGCTTGACCAATTGCTGCGCGATCGATTCGCCAACGAGCTGGGCGTCCAGTTCGGGCTTGTTGACTTCCTGGATGTTAATGAAGACCACCCGCCCGGTCGCTGCCTGCAGGTCCGCCTTCAGCTTGTCGATCTCCGAGCCTTTCCGTCCGATGATGATGCCCGGGCGTGAGGTCCGAATGATCACTGTCAACTTGTTGGCGGCCCGTTCGATCTCGATGTCCGAGACGCCGGCATGCGCGAAGCGCTGTTTCAAGCTCTTCTTGATCCCCAGATCTTCGTGGAGAAGCTTGCCGTAGTCTTTCTTTGCGAACCACCGAGACTTCCAGGTCCGGTTGTAGCCAAGTCGAAATCCGTAAGGATGTACTTTTTGGCCCAAACTTATTCCTCCTTCTCTTTTCCGTCAGACAGGCGAACGCTGATGTGACTCGCGCGCCTCATCTGCCGATAGGCGCGTCCCATGGGAGCGGGGCGAACGCGCCGCCGCCACTTGGTCGGGCCCGAATCGACACAAATCTCTTTCACGAACAGGTCTTCGACATTTACCGTCGACGACTCATGCTCGGCGTTGGCCAGGGCCGAGCGCATCACTTTCTCTATGAGCTTGGCGGCGCGCTTCGGCGTGAACTGCAGAATGGCCAGCGCCTCTTCCACCTTTTTGCCCCGCACCAGGTCAACAACCAGACGCGCCTTCTGGGGAGATCCCTTCAGATACTTGCCTTTGGCTATCGCTTCCATAAGTAACTCGCTCTCGGTTTGTTTATCCACGAATTACAGAATTACTCGAATTCGGAATTCCTGTAATTCGTTTAATTCGTGGATTACTTCAGCTTCGCGGCCTTCTCTGTCTTGGTCGTGTGGCCCTTGAACGTCCGGGTCGGAGCGAACTCCCCCAGCTTGTGGCCGACCATGTTCTCGGTGATGTAAATGGGCACGAATTTCTTCCCGTTATGGACCGCTACAGTGTGCCCCACCATCTCCGGTACAACAGTAGATCTTCGGGACCAGGTCTTGATGACCGCCTTCTCGTTGGTCTCGTTCAGATGTTTGATCTTCTTCGCGAGATGGTCATCAATGAAGGCTCCCTTACTCACTGATCTCGGCATTGCTGCTCCCTCTTCGAGGGTTCATCGTTCCGCATTCAGCGTTATCCCGTTCAGCGTTGAGATCTGAACGGTGAACCGTGAACCGCGAACCGTGAACCGTGTCTACTTCTTCCGCCGCACAATAAACGGCTCGGTGCGTTTGTTGTTGCGCGTCTTCTTACCCTTGGTTTTCCAGCCCCACGGCGACGTCGGATGCCGGCCTCCCGACGTTTTCCCTTCGCCGCCGCCCATCGGATGGTCTACCGGGTTCATTGCGACGCCACGAACCTTAGGCCGGCGACCGAGCCATCGTGTGACTCCAGCTTTGCCTAATGAGGCGTTCTCGTGGTCCAGGTTGCCGATCTGCCCGATCGTGGCGCGGCAGAGAATGTGCACGCGGCGCACCTCTCCCGACGGGAGCTTGACCTGCGCGTAGTCGCCTTCCTTGGCGACCAACTGCGCGGCAGCGCCTGCGCTCCGGGCCATCTGGCCACCCTTGCCCCGCACCAGCTCGATGTTGTGAATCGTGGTTCCCAGTGGGATATTCACGAGCGGCAACGAGTTGCCCGGGATGATATCGGCGTCCGCCCCGGAAACTATCTGATCGCCGACCTTCAGCCCATAGGGCGCCAGGATGTAGCGCTTCTCGCCGTCGACGTAGTGCAGGCGGGCCAGCCGGGCGCTGCGGTTCGGGTCATACTCGATCGCGGCTACCCGGGCCGGGATTCCGTCTTTGTCACGGCGGAAGTCGACCTCGCGATAACGGCGCTTGTGACCGCCGCCGCGGCGGCGAACTGAGATCTGCCCTTTGTTGTCACGCCCGCTGATCCGCTTCTTGCCGGAGGTCAAACCCTTCAACGGCTCGATGTCGGTCAGCTCTTCCGTGGTCTGTACGCTGCGAAAACGCGTACCCGGTGATGTTGGCTTGTAGCTTCTTAATGGCATAGCTTACGTCGTCTCAAAGAATTCAATGGGCTTCTGTCCCGGCTTCAGGGTAACGTAGGCCTTCTTCCAGTCGGACCGTCTTCCCCGAGACTTCCCCTGTCTTTTCCACTTGCCGTGATATGTCGCCGTCCTGACGCTCTCGACTTTTACGTTAAAGAGCTTCTCGACGGCCTCTTTAATCTGCACCTTGTTCGCCTTCAGTTTCACCTTGAAGGCGACCACACGACCGTCGGTCGCTTCCTTGTTGGTGGTGCTCTTCTCCGTAACGTGCGGGGCACGGAGGATTTCAAAGATCTCTGTACTCGTAGTCGTACTCATTTCTGCAAGACCTCCTGAATGCTCAGAAGCGCCTGCTTACTGATCAGAAGATGCTCGTGGTTCAAGAGGTCGTACACGTTCACGCCGGAACTTGTCACCATCTTGACCTTGGGAACGTTGCGTGAGCTCAGGAACAGGTTGCGATTTTCCCTTTCATCCACGACCAGGACCTTGTTGTCGAGGTTGAGAGTCTTCAAGACTGTGACGAAGTCCTTGGTCTTCGGGCTTTCCAGGGGGAAGGCGTCGAGCACTGTCATCTTCTGGCTTCTCAGCTTGTCGCTCAGCACCATCTTGATGGCGCCGCGCCGCTTCTGTTTGGGGAAAGCCTGCGAGTAGTCGCGGGGCTGCGGCCCAAAGACCGTTCCGCCTTTGCGCCACAGCGGGCTTCTGAGACTTCCGACACGCGCCCGGCCCGTTCCCTTTTGCCGCCAAAGCTTCTTGCCGGCGCCGCTGACCAGGGCTCGGTTCTTGGTCGCGTGTGTCCCCTTACGCTGTCCCGCCAGGTACGCCCGGACCGCTTCCCAGACCAGGGTCTCACTGGCCGTGTAGTCGAACACCGCGTCATCGAGCGTCAGCTTGTCGACCACCTCGTTTTTCAGGTTTTTGACGTCTACTTCCGCCATATCTTTTTTCTCGTCTTAGTCAGCTGTCAGCCGTCTGCTGTCAGCTGATCAGTTCTTCTATTTCGACAACGTCACGTAAACGTATCCGTTCCGGTGACCGGGAATTGAACCCTTCACCAGAAGCAGCCGATTCTCCGCGTCTATACCAACGACACGCAGA
>RPQK01000219.1 GCA_003819755.1 Acidobacteriota bacterium
CTTCCTTCGACATTCGACATTCGATATTCGATATTCGATATTCTGATCAGCACACTTCAGAGCGCGCTTGGGGCCACCCTCGAACATTGACAAAAGCCGGTTGAAAGGAATTGAACCAAATTCAAATATCACTACTAATTACAGCCGCGCAGAACCGAACTTGCACGCGCGGCGCGATCAAGTGTTACGGTTGTAACACGAAAAGTGATTTGGTGTAATTCGTGTAATTCGTGGATAGCTGCGCGCCTCCCGGTCTGGCGCGCTACGGCACAATCGCGAATTGCCTGGTCAGGCGTCCGGCGGATTTTCCGTCGGCGGACCGTATTTCGGCTCCGACCGTGTAGGCCCCCGGTGCGAGTTGTGCCAGGGGGAGGCGCGCGTTGATGCCAGCAACCTGGTCGGAAGAAGGTCTGAGGGTTTGCCAATCGCCCTGAAACAGCCTCTGGCCTTCGCGGTTGTCGAGAATCACCCGAAATTCCACGCCGGAGGATTCCGAGGCCGGCACTCTCACTTTCCCATGGATGTACAGAGTTTCGCCCGGCTTGAACTGCCCATCCACTCTGGGAATAAGCGCCCGCCCGCTCACGATCAGCGGGTTCTGCAGAATCGTTTCCACGTTGCCATGGCTCTTGACGCGATACGTTTCGGAGTTCTGGTTTGATCTCCAGGAGCCGGCCAGCACGAGTGAGCTCGAACGCATAGGACTTTCGGCCGGCAGATCAAGGGAAAAGACAGTCCTCGACATCTTGCCCGCCCTATTGTCGCGTACGTAAGCGTACAGTTGGTATTGCCCCGGCGGCAGGACAAGCAGGTTCTCATAGACGAACCGGGCTTCGTTTTCCTGGCGACGGCTCTTGATCTCCAGACTGTCGCGCAGCCCGGCCTGTGCCTGACCGGCCGCATCCCGCGCCAGCATGACGATCTCCAGATTGAGATCCTCGGCGCCCGACATCCTGCTGACTTCGTCGTAGTCAAACGACAGCAGCAGGACGACCTCGTATCCCTGCGAAGCATCCGGAAAGTACTCCGCAGAAATCGTGAGCGGCAATTCCGAGGCCGGGAGGTCCTCGACCACGGACTTAAGCAATGCAAGTTCCCGCTCAGCTTTGGTCAGGCTGATGTAAGGCTTTTCCGCATAGTAACCCCTGCGTGCGACGATGGTGGGGTATTTGTTGCGGGTCCTTACGTCGATTCGCCGAAAGCGACCGTCACGGGTCGCGGTGGTGACGTAGTACCCGAGCATGTAGTAGTGGCTGCCGTCTTCACGCGCCTGGCGCACGACTTTCGACAGGTCATTGTCGTCAACGAGAGCCGCCCCTCCGGTCTCGGCCGCCAGAGTCACTAGCCCATTCTGGGAGTCGACCAGCGTCGACATCTGGTCCAATGACGAACGGCCGGTAAACATTCCGGCGCCGCGCCCGCCGGCCCGTTGCGCGCCTCCGCCCGGAGACAGCGCGACCAAGCCTCGGGCGTCAACCGAGTAAACGCTCATGTTGGCCCGGTTGCAGGTGTCCACAGCCCAACGCATCTGCTCGTCGTTCTCGACGCCGCTGCTTCTCAGGCCCGCAGAGAAATAAACCAGCGCCTTGCGTCCAGTCACGTCGCGGAAGGCATCGGCGACAGACTGGATGGCACTCAGCTGCTGGTTGGTCTGGAAGAGGGCCAGCTCGGTCTGATCGGCGACAAACTCGGAGTCGGCCTCGGCCCCTTCTTCAGCCTCGGAGATATCCTGTTCCGGGTTTCCACTCGTCAGCCGCCGGAAGGCGCGGGTTAAGATGGCGGGATCAGAAGTGAGATCGGACAGCATCTGAAGCCCGTTATCAAGGACGAGAACCGCCGTTGAATCGAGCGGCGTCAGCTGCTCCTGGACGAACTTGCGGCCCGTCTCCTGCATCGTTTGAATGTCTTGCAGGCTGGCATTTGAGAGGTCAAAGAGAAAAACGAGGAGCCGTTTGTCGCCGGTCGATGGATTCTGTGATGCGGCAACAGGGCCGGTCTTTGGCGTTTGTGCCGCCTCTGGAACGGCGCGAACCTGTTCCCGCTGGACGATGCTCAAGGGAAGAGATATCTCGCGAAAGTAACCAACGGTCTGGGCCACGCCGTCTTCGATGATGGTGAAATCATCAGCCGTCAGCCCGCGAATCGGCTGTCCCTGCTTGTCGAGGATTCTGACATCGACAAGAACCAGGTTTGAAGAAGTGGAGAAGTGCGGTCTCCGCTGCTGGCTGAAAAGCCAGCTGGCGGGCAGGAGAAGCAGGGCTACAACGATGACACCCCCGCGTGACGCAACGAAACTCGGGATGTCCGTGTTCGTCCGTGTCCGTCCGCGTCCGTCCGTGTTTGTCCGTGTCATAAACGACCCCAAGCCCGCCTAAAACATCAGTCTAAAACTGAGCTGCACGCGCCGCATCTGGCCGACGGAAGTCACTCGGCCAAACGCCGTCGAATTCACCACAGTATTGATCCCGGCATAATTCGCGTGGTTCAGCAGGTTTGTTCCCTGAACGGTCACCAGGAGCCGCCGGTTTTCTTGTTTAAGCGGAATCGATCGGGAGAGGTTCATGTTCACAGTCCACGAACCAGGCCCATTGATCGTGTTCCGTCCGGCATTTCCGAACACTCCCGGGTCAGGCAACCGGAAAGCCCCGGTATTAAACCATTCCCCGGTCGTACGAGCGGAAGCGGCCAGCGCAATGGGCTCGCCCGTTACGCTGGCGCGTTCGCTGGCCTGGGAGCCGGTTCCGCTGTTGTTTATCTGGTTTCCGAGGACGCGCGCCGAAATCGGACGCCCGGAGCCGGCTGTGAGATCGCCGGTCAGGTACCAATGGCTCAGGATGCTGCTCAGCAACCCCTTCTCCCGCAACCAGCGGTTACGTTCCCCGAATGGCAGCTCGGAAAACCAGTTCAGTCTCAGCCGGTGAGTTTCATCCAGGGAAGAACGCCCCCACTCGGCATCGAGATCCGCATCGTTCTGCGCGACAATCCGCTGACCACCCGAGAGTGAAGACGCATCATCGAGCGATTTGCCGAACTCGTAACGGCCACCGAGCGTAAAACTCGAGCGGACCCGGCGGGTGACCATGAGTTGAAGCCCGTGGTAAGCCGACGAGCCGCCCGGAGTCAGGTACAGGAACTGGGCCGCATTCTCGATCAGCTTGTCCCCGTTTATTGTCCGATTGGGCGCTCGGAGCAACTCGAGCCCTGTCCCGCGAGATCCGGCGTAGCCGACACTCATGAAGAGATGCAGCGGGAGCGCCTGTTGAATAGAGAGATCCCAGTTCTGAACCGTCGACAACCGAAAACGCGGGTCAACGGCAAAGGTGTTCGCAACGTCGTCAGCATAATCCTCGGAGAACGCCGTCTGAATGTCCAGATACTCGGTTCCCTCGGTGGTCTTTTGGACAGTGAATCCGAAAGGCGGCTGGGCCATCAGTTCGTTGACGAAATATTCGTAGCTCTCACTCGGATAAAAGACGCCGTAACTGGTCCTTAACACCGAAGCCCACTTTCCCGAATTCAGGCGCAGAGCGAGCGCCGCCCGGGGCGCCAGGTTAGACCAGTCCGACTCGACGAGACCGCGGGGAAAGTTTCCGTAATAGGACCCGACACCCCCGGGGACCACGGTCTGGGCGGCTGAAAACCCGGCCGCCAGATCGAGATTGGCCAGCCGGTCGTACCGTTCGAGCCAAGGGGCGACGAACTGGTAACGCAGTCCCAACTGGAGCGTCAGGCGCGATGCCAGGCGCCAGTTGTCGTTGCAGAACAGGGAGAATTCGGGCCGGCGCAGGTAGTGATCACTGTTCCCGTATTGGATCCGGCTGCTCTCGGCCAGTCCGAGCAGGAAGTCCGCAAAATCGTATCCTGTGCCCGGGACCGGCCGACCGGCCGCGTACTGACTCGTCGCCACCCCGGCGAAGGTCAAGGCGCCGCCGCCCGCGGGACTGCCCAGTCGGTTCCACCGATTCCACGCGACGTCACCGCCCAGCCGGAAGAAGTGTTTGCCTTTGACCAACATCAGGCTTTCACTGAACCCGTTCTTCTCGCGGATGGTCTTAGAGGAACTGCCGTCATCGAGCGAAGTGAAGTTCGTCAACTGAATGGCGGGCAAGCCGTAGTCGATGGGGGCGCGGGAGGTATTCTGGATTCCCAAACTGGCCGCGATATCTTTCTTGAGCCCGAACGCATTCACTTGCTGGCTACGGTTCCGGTTCCATTCGACCCGGAGGCTGTTGACCAACCCGGGTCTCAAGGGCGAGTTCCAGCTGACACTCAGATTCTGGCCACGCCTCGTCGACTCCCCGTTCAGATCAGGGAAGATATTGAAACGATCGGAATTACCGCTGCTCAGACTGTAAGACAGAGCCAGTCGCTGGGACTGAGAAAGGGCGAACGTGAGCCGCGAATTAAGCCGGTTCTCCGCACTGCCCAGCGTCTGCTGGTTCAGGAAGTTGAGAACGGGATCATCGCGATTCGGAAGAGGGATGAAACTGAGGATAGCCGCGGCCGTCGGATCCAAACTCGGGAGCACAGCGCCGGGGAGCGCAAGCCCGGTGGCTGGGTCGTACAGAGTCAACGGTTTTCCCGCCAGGGGCCCGGACCTGTATACCGTTTTTGAAAAGTCTCCCTGCCGCTCGAGCAGCGTCGGCACTGAGCCGTACTGACTCTCGATTGTTTCCCCCCGGCGCGCGCTGAAGTCGACAAAGAATGATGATCCGCCGGGTCCGCCAGACATCCCAGGACCGGACGATCTCCGGTTGCGCGACGAGGTAGTTCGAGCGCCAAGCGGACCGCCGACGGAAACTCCAGCCCGCCAGGAAAGGTAGTCAGGGTCGGAGGTCTCGCGGCCATCCAGAGAATAAGGCTTGGCATCCAAGGCGGAACTGGAGAGTCCTGCGGTGGCGCTTCCCTGGATTCGATTCGCCCGGGAACCGCCAATCATCATGCCTCGAAAGCCTCCGCCGCCAGGCCCACCGCCACCGGGACCTCCCTCGCCGGGAGGCCCCCCTCCCTCGCCGCCAAAACCGCCGATTATTCGGGCCATAAGCGCGCGTTCACCCGGGCCTGTTTCGCTCGCCGTCGCCACAGAACTGCCCTGAATGAGGACCTCGTCAGGATAAGCAGCCCGGTTTGCATCGCCCGTGTTACCGGTCGAAGGAACAGCTCCCCCAGAGGGCAGACGGATCTCCTGAAAGGGATCGTCGTCAAACGCCTGTCCACCAGTCGTTGCTGCCCGGCGGGGGGCTGCCGCCGGTTGCTCCGCCGCCACATTGAAAAAATTCCCGGCGAAAGTCCGGCCCCACTGGTAGTTCCGCCACGTCGTCACGATCTCCAACCCGCCACCGCCGAAACCGCCCGGGCCGCCGGGTTCCACAGGCGGGCCGCCGCCGTCCATGGGCGGGCCGAAATCGCGTCCTCCGCCCCCGAAACCTCCGAAGGAGGCTTCGATCTTCTGGCTCTGACTCAGTGTTATCTTTTGCTGGGCGTCCCAAACCAATTCGCGTGTCAGTGTGGCTTCAGCGCCGAGCGGTCCGAAAGCGAAGCGAAGCCGAAGCCTGAGCGGCATCCCGGAGTCTCGGGTAACCCAGAGACGAGCCTCACCAACCTTCAGATCAACGATCTTCGGACGGCAGCGCAGTTCGACCGCCTCAACGCCATTGATGGTGCTGGTGCCGACGACTTTGACCTCTCCGAGGGTCTGAATCCGGGCCGGCAGGTCGGCGCGAAAAAGCAGTTGAGGAATCGGATTTCCGCCTGGTCCGAATCCGGGTCCCCTTCGAAAGCCCGGCGGTGCCTGGCCGGCCTGAGCGGCAGCCGTCGACGCGTCCCGCTTGAACTGTCCGGCTTCACCGAAATAGTGGGTTTCCTTGGCCGGCTGTCTCCTCCCCGGGGTCCGGCCCTCCATGCCGAAACGGTTCTCTACTTCCACTGAGAAATGTGTCAGGGTTTCGGCCTGCGTTCGCAAAGCCTTCTGAACCCGAGCCGAGACATCCGGATCGCCGGCGGCGGCCAGAGCGACGAGGAGGACGAGACCTTGAACCATGCCTAGAGATACGAGGAGAGTCGGAAGATATATCCGAGGCTGGATGGTCGTTAACGAAACTTTTACCTTGGGATAGGGACAGAAGGGACACAAGGGACACAAGGGACGTGAAGAAATTGCCTCTCTCCCTTGTGTCCCTTCTGTCCCTTCTGTCCCTGGTCTGCTTTTTGCTCGAAAACCTCAACTGTGCGCCGGAGGCGCCTCGACGATTTCTTCGCGCTGACGATCCCAGTACAGCTTCTTCCCCTCTCGATACGCCCGGGTAGCCATGGCGGCTCCGACGGAGTGCCAGAAACCGGTGTGGATATGACCGTTTGTCATCGGCTTCCGCGCCCGCATGCAGTCGATCCAGTTGTCGAGGTGAGCCTTGCTGTCGTCGCTTTGGTTGATAGGCGGGAGCTTATCGTCGTCTCCCAGTGTGACCAGCTTCGCACGCCCGGTCTTCACCAACTCCTGGAACCCGCCGAACATGTCGATCGACCTATTATCGACCTCCGGGACCAGGAACCAGCGCGGGCTCCCTTCCCCTCCCTGTGCGTAGAGCGTGGCGTCGGTCCCGCGGATACAGGAGTAATCGTCGAACCGGTTGGCATAGGTCGAGGAATAGGAGTAAAGGAACTCCTTGTCCTCGTATGTTGCCAGGGCGTGAACTGTGTCGGGGTTCTGGCGGATATCGTGCCAATGGAAAATGCCCCCGCTGGCAACCATTGTGTCCGGGATTGAGGTATCGGTGTAAAAGTGCACGAGGTCGATCCCGTGACTCATCCATTGGCTCGTAATCCCACCCGAGAAATCCCTGAAAATCCTGAATTCAAAATAGGCCCAGGGATCGAAAGCACGATAGGACTTGCCAAGGAGCCACCGTTCCCAGTCGGTGTCTTCCTGGCGGATGGCGGCGACGTCAGGATCGTTCGGGTCGTGCCAGCGATGATTGTTGTCTCCCCAGACCTGCTCGATCTTGGTAATGTGCCCGAGCTTTCCCGACCGCACAATCTCACGAACCTTCATCTGATAGGGGTCGCTCAACCACTCCACTCCGTTTTGGATGACTTGTTTCGATTTAAGGACAGCCGACCGGGCGAATTTCGCCTCTTCGACATCCAGAGCCATCGGCTTTTCCACGTAGCAGTCTTTTCCCGCCTCGACGACCTCGGCCAGCAGCCGGCCGTGTTGATGATCACCGGTCGCAATCATTACAGCGTCGAGCTCAGGGAGCTTAAGCATCTCTTCCGAGTACTTGAAGGCCTTCACGTCCCCGGCAAAGCGCTTCTTGCAGTCGGCAGCCGCGCCCTCCCGGTTCTTAGTCCAGATATCGCACACGGCCACTACGCCCAGATTCTTGTCCTTCGAGGACATCTCGACCATGTTGCGGTGACCTCTCCCCCGGGCGCCGCATCCAAGGAATCCAATATTTATGCGGTCATTCGCTCCGATCACGCGCGCGTAAGAGCGAGCGGTCATCACGGAAGCCGAGGCAGCAGTCCCGACCGCCGCGGTACTAAAAAATTTCCGACGTCCTATTTTCGCTTCCATAGGCCTTCCGACCTCCTTGGGTTCAGGAGAACCAGCCTGTCCTTCTTTAGAATAATCGAATTTCACCTTCACCACGACAAGTCCCGGGGAATCGGCGTCTCTCCTCCTGGTTCCCTTTTCTAAGATACATCAAAGGCTAAAATCGCCGGTCCACGGCGCTTACAGAGCCGTGCCCCTCGCAGGGTTCGGTCACCCGGGGCTACGCGGCCTTCGTCCCTCGGGACTCTGCTGGTTGCCTTCAACTGCCGGTTGCCGACGTAACAAAAACTGGTTACGCGAAGCAAGCCGGGAACTTTGGGCCTCCCTGGTCCGTACTAAACGATCGATATACGTTTGTCGGATCTCATTGACACGTTGAGAGAAGGCAGGGTACCCATGGGAATCACCGAGGGTCGCGCAGCAGGCGAGCCGCTTGGCTCTGTTCGTCAGTCTGAAAGGAAGAAGCTCCTCCCAATCCTCATCATCAGCGTCGTTGCTCTCAGTCTCTTATATCTGTTTCATTACTTTGCACCGCTGGAGATAGCCAGCGTGACCTTCTACGCCGGTGTCACCATCAGCATTGTCGGCGTGTTGTGCCTGATCAAGCCGATCTGGTGGTTGGGTATTCGGAAGCGCAAAGTGGCGGCGTTGGTGATCCTGCTGGGAGTTGCATTGTTACCGGCTGGTCTGTTCTGGCCGGCCGGCAGCCGCCGGATTGCCGCGCGAGAAAGCCGGCTGGACGACTTCATGCCCGACTACCATTTCTCGGAGCGCCATGAAGTTCGTGTTCGTGCCAATACCGCGAAGGTGAAGGCGGCTATCGAGAAAGTCACCTTCGATGAACTACGGGTCTATCACGCTCTGATGCGTGTGCGGGGCTTGGCAGCGGGGCGCAATGTTAAAACGAACGCCATCGGTCAGAAGCGTGTCCTCGAGGTCCTGCTCAACCCTGCGTCCGGGTTCATAAAGCTCGATGAGGACAGCCAGGAAATCGTCTTCGGAATGGCCGGGCGCCCTTGGGCTGCCGGGCGTCCGCTCCGTTGGGAAAGCAAGGAGGCGTTCCAGGCCTTCAACGCTCCCCACTCCGTAAAGATCGTCTGTAACCTTCGGGTCGAAGACGAAGGTGGCGGCTGGTCTCGAATCGTGACGGAAACCCGCATCCGCGCGACAGACGATTCCGCCCGGCGCACCATGGGGATGTACTGGCGGATGGTCTACCCTGGCAGCGGCATGATTCGGCGCAACTGGCTTAATGCCATCCGGGACCGGGCCGAAAGCCCCGGGATCTGACTTGCTGCCCGATGCCTCCGTTCGGGTCCTATTCGAAGGCTATCCCGCTGTGCTTGCCCACAGCTCGGATGTGTTCCCGAGCCTGGTCGTATTCCTGCGCGCCTGACAGGTGCTCCAGCATGAGCGGCGGCTGTTGGGGAAGTCCGGCCAATCGTTTCAGATAAACGCGATAATCCAGCGAGCCCCGGCCGGGCCGGACTTCCTGAAAATGCACGTTCATCTCGACATTCCAGGCTGGATCCTTGGCATGGCAACTGACGATCAGGGGTCCGAGTCTATCGAAACACTCCTCCAGGAGTTGGCTGCTTTGGTAGAACCGAGATGGGCAGTTAATGAGATTGCACGGGTCGAGGTGGACCGCGAAGGCTTTGCGGTCGACGGCCTTCACCAGGTCCAACGCCGACTGAGCGCTATCGGGCAAGGACCAGCCCATCATTTCATAGCAGAATTTCGAGTGCTTTGGACGGACCGAGTCGATGATCTTGCGCGCGTTCTCGACCGCCGCATCGAAAAACCTCTTTGACAGATTCTCCGGGTGAGGCCCAAACCAGCTCGTAGGGCTGAACGACCCGGCGATGTCCACGCAGCATAGGGCTCCGATCGCGTCAGCCAGGGCCAGTCCGTCGGTCACCTTCTGCAGATTCTCTTTCCTTGGCTGCGGGTTGGGGTCGAGCAGGTTCACCCACCTTCCGACTTCCGCAATCGTCACCCCGTTCGCGATGAAAGCCTTTGACAGAGCGTCGATCCGGGCCTGGTCATTCAGAGCCACGTTCGGGCAATACGCGGCCTTGTAACCGAGGCGAACATGTTCGCGAGCCAGTTCTCCGGGATCGTCGGATTTCAGGAAGATGGGCCCGCCCAATCTCACCGTGCGCCCGTCTGCCTTTGGTCCCGATTGGACAGCCAAACCTGCACCAGCGGCAGCCATTGCCGCCATAAATGAACGTCTTCCCAATCGCATAACAGCCTCCGGACCAAGTTCTAGTCGATATCGAGAGTCCCTGTCCACTGAAATTCCTGAGATCTCAGCGTCGCCGGGAGCGCGGGGGCGCCAGGCCATTTTGGAGTGCGGCGGCAACGAGAGGCCGACGCTTTATCAGGCCTCGAGGCGACGCCGCTTTCCCCTATGCAGGATCGAGCCAAACGGCATCAGCATTGAA
>RPQK01000220.1 GCA_003819755.1 Acidobacteriota bacterium
CCTCTTTCCCGGGGGTGTCGCCTGGAAAACGGCTCCACCCCCGGCTACTCTCCTCTCGCGCCTCCGGCGTGAGGAAGCAGGCAGGCTCGCTAACGCTCGCGCAAATCCCCGCCTCCTTCCCCTGGGCTATAATCTTTCTTAATCGTCATGAATTACCGGTTCCCTGTCAGACGGCCGTCCGAGGCGTCGGAGGTCTCCGCTCGTGCCTCGTCTGGACCGCTGTCGACTTTGCCTTCTGACTTTCTCGATTCGGCCGCGCGCCGCCTGGGTTGGTCTGCGCTGCTTTACGCGGGCGAATTCGCCATCGCGTACACGGTCGTCCATCTGACGTACCTGGGCGGCTCAAGTCATTGGCTTTCACTGTTGGCCGTCAGTGTTGCGATACTGGTGTCAGTCCTCTTGTACCTGGTGGTGCGCAGTCGTCGCTTTGACTCCTGTTGGCTCCTCGACGTCGGGCTCGGCTATTGGGTTTTCGGCGCCCTGTGTATCGACCTGACATACTACCTGGGAGTCCTTTCGAAAGGTTTGTCGTCCGCCGGGATTTCCTGGGTGTGCGTCTGGCTTGTCGTATACCCGCTGGTTGTTCCCAATAAGCCGCGAAAGGTATTAATTGCGGCGATTGCGGCAGCGTCGATGGGCCCGCTCGCCTTTCTTGTCGCCTGGAAGGTGACGGGGGCCGATCTTCCCCGTGCGTTCCATTTCGGTGGCGCCTTTGCTCCTTACTACCTGTGTGCGGCCCTTGCTTATGTAACCGCAAGAATCGTGCACCGTATGGGGATTGCCGTTCGCGAGGCGCGCGAGATGGGGAGTTACAGACTGATTCGCAAACTGGGCAGCGGTGGTATGGGTGAGGTCTGGCTCGCGAAACACCGCCTTCTGACTCGGCCTGCCGCTGTGAAGTTTGTTCCGATCGAGCGGGTCCTTCGCAATTCGGTCAGCACTGACACCGGCCAGGGACTTCTGACCCGTTTTGAGCGGGAAGCGCAAGCGACAGCCGCTCTACACTGCCCGCACACCATCGAATTGTACGACTTCGGCGTGACTGAGGATGGCACCCTCTATTACGCCATGGAGTACCTGGAGGGTCTCAGTGCAGAGTCACTTGTAAAGCGGTTTGGCCCGGTCCCTCTCGACCGCACGGTCCATCTCCTGATGCAGGTTTGCGAGTCCCTGCAAGACGCCCATCACGCTGGACTGGTCCATCGCGACATAAAGCCGGGCAACATTTTCATCTGTCGTTACGGTCGCCGATATGATTTCGTCAAGGTTCTGGATTTCGGTCTCGTTAAAGGTCAAAACGAGTTGGCGCCCACGGATGATCGGTTAACCCAGGCAGGGACAATCACCGGCACTCCGGCCTACATGGCGCCCGAGTTAGCCCTCGGTCGGGCCGATGTTGACGCCCGGGCCGACCTGTACTCGCTCGGCTGCACGGCCTACTGGCTCTTGACGGGTCGTACCGTTTTTACCGGGACGACGGGCATGGAGGTGATCATGCAGCAGGTCCACGAACTTCCGGCGCCGCCCTCGGCGGTGACCGGCGCGCCCATTCCGCCCGATCTTGAAGACCTGATCATGAAGTGCCTCGAAAAGGATCCGGACAAGCGGATCCAATCGGCTGAAGAGGTGGCGCAGCGCCTATCCCGTATTCCGCTGGATAACCCTTGGGCCTCGGAGCAGGCGGAGGCTTGGTGGCAAGAGCACCAGCCGGTGGCAACCGCGCCGGAGGACGACGCAGTCAGCAGCTTTGAGGAAACGGCCTACTCGCCCCGCAGTCACGCCACGGCCTTTCAAGTCTTGACCCAGCGTGGTCGTTAGCCCATCTTAAAGCAATGGGCCTGAATACCTTGCGGGCACTGTTCCTCCGCGCTACCGGCCGACTTCTCTCGCACGAACCGGTTGTTCTGATCACTATTCTCTTGATTATCCTCGGCATATGGCTTTTCGTGGGGGTGACGGAAGAGGTTATCGAGGCCGACACGCAGGAACTGGATGAGCGAGTCCTGCTCGCTTTGCGGGCATCGGGCCATCTCGAGGACCCGATCGGGCCGCCGTGGCTGGAGCGGATGGCCGCCGAGGTCACGGCGCTCGGAGGCATCGGTCCGCTAAGCCTGTTTACGATGGCTGTCGCCGGGTTCCTGTGGCTGAACCGCAAGCGCGCCATGTTGCTGCTGGTCCTGATATCTGTCGGCGGGGGTGCTTGCGTCAGCTTTGGGCTGAAGCAGTTGATAGGCCGCCCGCGTCCCTCCGCTGTCCCGCATCTGACCGTCGTTTCGAGCGCCAGTTTCCCGAGTGGTCACGCGTTCCTTTCAGCGGTCGTCTACCTGACCGTGGGTATTTTGCTTGCCGCCACCCTTGGGCGCAGGCGGCTCAAGCTGTACATCCTCTTCGTGGCGATCCTGCTCACCTTCTTGATCGGTATCAGCCGGGTCTATCTGGGCGTTCACTATCCGACCGATGTGTTGGGAGGTTGGACCGGAGGCCTGGTATGGGCCCTCTCCTGCTGGGTGGTGGCCCGCCGGCTGCAAAAGCGGGGCGCAGTGGAAGCCGAAGAAGATCCGTCGCCCGAGGGAGAATAGAGCCTTCGCTTGTGCCCCTTGCGGGGCATAGGCGCTCAAAGCATAAGCGCTAACTTAACTGTAGGAGGCACTCGGTGGAGTTTTCCGTGCCCGCTACCGTCTCTCCATTTCATCCAGCTTTCGGACGCGTCTTCGAAATTCCTCGTCCGTGCTGAACTTCGCCTCAAGAAAAGCCTTCAGGACTTCTTCGGCCAGCTTGATGCCTATGATCCAGGCGCCGATGCAGACCACGTTCACGTCATCGTGCTCGACCGACTGGTGAGCTGAAAAAGTGTCATGGCACAGAGCCGCCCGGATCCCGGGGACTTTGTTGGCCGCGATGCACGCGCCCACTCCGGTCCCGCATACCATGATCCCTCGCTGAGCCCGGCCGGTCAGGACCTCCTCACACACCTTCTTCGCGATATCGGGAAAATCAACCGGCGCGGGCGTGAAGGTGCCGCAGTCCTTCACGGTGTTTCCCCAGGATTTCAGCAGCTCGATGACCGGGCCTTTCATCGGGAATCCGGCGTGATCCGCGCCGATCGCGAGCTTCATTCCTTCTGTTGGCGCCGCAGTCGATCCGACGGCCAATGGCACAGTCGCCAGAGTGCCGATAAAATCTCTTCGTTCAAGCCGTTCTTCTGACATTCGTCCTCCCTCGAATCAGGCCGGGAGCATCAGCTCGGCATAGGCTTTCGCTTCCGTCAGACGAGATCGAAAGGCCTCGTACAAGCCATCGGCTGATTCCCGAAGCGTTCTTTGCGAGTTGGTGTAGACGTTCAAGGTGGTGGCATAATCGAGCTGCCTTATCCACTCCTCGGGAACCGAGCCAGCGCCGGTCAGCGCGCCTGAAATACCGCCGGCCACGGCGGTTACGCAGTCCGTGTCTCGCCCCATGTTCACGCCTGCGATGATGGCTTCCTTCAGGTTTCCGCCAACCATGCGAAAAATGCACACGGCCTTGGTGACGACTTCGTTGGCATAGGAAAACGCATAGGGCATCCCGGTACCGCTGTACACAGAGTCGAATGCTTTTCGAAGCTCCCGCACGTTCTTGCAGTCAGCCGTGCGTTTGAGCCCGTTCTTGATCTCGCCCGTCACTTTCGGGTCGCAGTGTTCGAGAATTGCGCCAACCACGCTTTCCACCGTCGCCGCTGGGGTTGTGGCGGCGGCGATGGCGGCGGTGGTGACCGCAGCCCACTGGAGTCCGCGGCTATTGGTCGTCTGGTACAGCTGGCCAACCTCAAACACGTCCGCGATGGCAGTCGGCACGTCACCGGCGTTGATCAAACCGAGCGGATGACAGGAACGAGCCATGGAAACGAGGCCTGCGTAATCGCAGTAGCGCCCCAGGTCCCGTGCGGGAATCCCGCTCTTTGCCATGGCTAATAGCGTTGCCTCGAAGGGCTCCGACACTTTCCCGGCCGATTCGGGTTTGATGTCTCGCAGCCAGACGCTCCGCACGTCTTCAGCATTGACCCGATCCTTCTTCTCGATGATGGCCGTGATCATCAGCTTCTGCCGTTCGACCCCGTCCTCGGTCGTCCCGGGTTCCCGTTTCCAGCCGTTCCGGTAGTGCTCATACGGCAACAGGCGGTCGAGGAGCCCGTGTTCCTTCTCGATTCGCTCATAGAGCCAACCTTCCACCGGGGCACCCATGGAGGAGCCGACGTGACAGCCGACTATGCAGCCGAAGAACTTGTCGCGCAGCTTGGGCTGGGTACCACCAACGGGTGACGGGGCAGCGCCCGAACAGGCCATGGCCGGCGCGCGCGTTCCTGCTGCGGCGCAAAGGCCGGCTAACGAGAGACCTTGAACAAACTCTCTCCGCTTCATGTTTCCCTCCCTCCGAGTGAGTAAATCCACGTTGGCAAGTATACGAGCCGTCAGAGACCAAGACTCAAGGTATTTCTCATGCCAGGAGAAAACCGTTGGTGGGGCACTCCAAAAAGACGGGCGTTGACACCTCTCACGATGCCCGGTTAGTCTGCCGTGACGCGCAGAAGGAGATCCAAGATGAGGAAACTATTCCGGGTACTGACGGGCAGCTTGGTCTTGGGTCTTCTAATTCAACCCGCCATGGCAGGTACGCGGTTGGAAGGTCGCGTCATCGACGATGCGAGCGGCGCCCCGGTGGCCGCCCGAATCTCGGTGAACGACACTAACGGGAAGTTCCTGGAAATCGAAGGCAAGCACGAGCACGTGCAGCAGCTGAACAAGCGTTGGTGCTACCTCGACGGTTCCTTTTCCGTAACTCTTCCCAGCTCCGGGGCGACCATCGATATTCGGAGAGGACTGGAAACCCGGCCCCTATCAGAGAAGATCCCCGCTCAGACGGCAGACCAGTCAGTCTCGAAAACCTTCCGCCTCCGACGCTGGATCGACATGCGGGCGAAAGGATACATGTGCGGCGATCTCCACGCGCATCTCCCGGCGCTCGCCAATGCTGCCGTGCAGATGAGGGCCGAGGATCTGCACGCACTGAATCTGTTGATTCTGGGCGGACTCCCCCTGCCCAACGACGGTTCCTTCAAAGGCCGTCTTGACGACCGTTCGGGGCCGGACTGCCAAATCTACCTGGGACAGGAAGTGATCGATTGGCACCTGGGACACCTGACCATGACCGGTTTGAAAAGCCTGGTCCCCGGCTATCCGGCGCCCGGCGGCACTCTGGAGTATTGGCTCAGTAATCCTCACCTCGACATTCTGCGCGCCGCCCGGGCTGCTCGTGAGCAGAAGGCGCTGGTTTCCTGGGCTCACTTCGAGAACCTGCCGGGTGCCGTCTCGCCGGTGGCTGTGGCGCTCGGGCTCCTGGATGCGATCGAGTTGCCCACGTGGTCCGACCCGATGCAACTCCCGGCACACCTGACACCTTGGGACAACTCCGGCATGCCGCTTGCCGAATTCACGCCTATGCGCGGAGTCGATCTTTACTACCAGTTCCTGAACGCCGGTTTTCGGCTTCCACTCGCTGCCGGGACAGACAAATCAGGTGAGGATATCCCGGTCGGCAGCAACCGCATCTACGTTCCAACAAAGGGAAAAGTTGACTATGCCGAGTGGCTGGCGGGGATCCGGGCGGGGACAGGATTCTCGACCAACGGACCGGTCCTGGAATTCGACGTTGAAGGGCACGTTCCGGGCGAGGCGGTCCCATTCGAGGGAACCAGGAAGGTCAAAGCGCGTGTCACCGCGCGATCAATCCTTCCATTCACGACGCTGGAAATCGTGATGAATGGCCGTCCAGTGGGTCACAAGCTGGTCCTGGTTCAGAACAACCCCCCGGTCGACGGAGTCTACAGCATGCAGATCGAGGCTACGGTCAACCTCTCACAGAGCAGTTGGCTTGCGGCCCGAGCGTTCGCGAATCCCGACATCACCCCGCGCCTCCTCCCTCGGGAATCTTCGGTCTTCTCCCACACGAGCCCGGTCTATTTCCTTAAGGACGGGCGCAAGGTTCGGGACGAAGCGTCGATCGTATACCTGCGCAAGTACGTGAAAGGCCTGCTTTACTGGCTGGCTACCAAGCCGGCCTTTTCCAGGGAAGAAGACCGAGTCGCGCTCGAGCGCGATGCCGAGCAGGCGCGCCGGCACTACGAGGGGCTGTAAGGGGGAATCACGCGGGGAATCACTGTCCCTCCACGGACGGCTTTAGTGTCTCAATGCCCGCCAACGGGCGTACTGTGCGGCCTTGGCCGGATCCGGGTCCTCGTACTGCTGAAGCCAGAACCGGAACCAGTCGAGGTTCCTCTGCATGGAGGCCAGCCGATGCGAGGGCCGGTCAAGAACATGCGGGGCATTCGGGTAAATCACCTGTTCGACCGGCTTACCCAGTCGCCTCATCATTGCGAATAACTCGAGGCTTTGAACGCCCACGTCCGGCCCGTACTCGCGAAGGAGCGGTGCGCTGATGCGATCGGCGTTGAACGCCGGACAGGCCTCCTGGTAATTGCGGAGAGTGTCTCCGAGCGGTGGTCCGCCGAAGAAGGCGTCGAGGTAGTGCCGCATGACGGCCGCACCGGTCACCCAGTACTGCCCGGCGTTGTTAAGGCCTCCCTCGCCGGCCGATGCGGCTTGGAATATGGTCGAATGGGTTATCGCGTACTCGGTTAGCCAGGCGCCGAAACTCCAACCCATAATTCCCACTCGTTCGCGATCCGCGGTCCCGTCCTCAACCAGCATATCGACTGCCTTTTCCATCGATGCCAAAGGGTTAACCCCTTGAGAAAATGAGGCCGCCTTGAAATCTCCGTACCGCCAGGCAATTTCCGATGGATAGTTCATGAGCAGAACGCCGAAGCCGGAGGCGGCGAAGAGTTGAGCCGGGTAGCTGGTCATCCATTGGGCCTGGGTTGTGAATTTGTTGCTGAAGAAATAAGTGATGATCAGGAGCGGAACCTTTTGTCCCTCTTTCCGGCCGGGAGGAAGCAGCAGGAAACCGTTGGTCTCGTGACCGAACCGGTTCTTCCAACGCAATTCCCGGCCTTCGGCCAGGCGGATGCTCCGAAATGCCGGGTTCAGGTCAGTCAATATCGTGTACCTGCCTGATTCAATATCAACGAGGACAATCACGGGCGCGACCGTGCAGGCCTGCCGGATTGCAGCTGCCTTGCGGCCGGAAGCGTCAAAATGAAAAGCGGAAAAATGATCTGTGCCGGGGATCACGGCGGACGCGGAACCCCCCGTGGCCGGGATACGATAGAGACAGCTTCGGCTGTTGTTCTCGAGCTCGAAGAGCAGCCCTTTGCCGGTGTTATCCCATCGGGCGCCGTTCAGGCGGCGATAAACTTCTTCAGTCTCGACCCGACGTGGCGGCCCGCCCGGCTCTTTCCAGACATAGAAGCCGGATCGGGTCTCGTAGAACTTCTCCAACGGGTTGATGTCGCCTACCGATGCGAAGACCAGGGAATCGGAATCGGGCGACCATTCAGCACCGCGGCTGGCGTCCTTCCATTCCACGACCGGTCGCGTTGATCGCGTCCGCAGATCGATGACGGCAATATGGGACACGTTCATCGAATACTCGGGCTTGCTCGCCGGCGCGTATTCCACAGATAGTTTCTGACCGTTCGGTGACCAGGCAAGCCGCCGGATCGAAGTGGCGTTTGTCAGATCCTCGCCGACCCTCACCGTGCTGCCGCTTTTTTGGTCCCAGATCCGGATCTCCGGCTTGCCCCCGCCCCGGCTCCAGTTACGGCCGGTAAAGTTTCGGATACCGAAGACGTTGTCGTCGTAAATGACCCCTTCGTTCTCGGCCCTCTTCGCCTCGTCCGGCTCCGGGCCTTGGCTGGTAATGTAGGCGACACGCGCCCCGTCCGGCGACCAGGCATACAAGCTGACGCGGACAGCGGGATCGAGGAGCGGCCGTCTTTGCCCGTCCTTTATGGAAACACGACAGAGCGCGGTCTGTCCGTCGCATGGGAGAACCGCGGTGACGCCGCTGTTATCTGGAATCCATTCCAGCTGGCTGATCGAAGCCTCTTCCGCCAACTTGCGAGGGGGACTGTCGGGTGTCACGAGATGGAGGGAGGTCCTTGCCGCGTTGTCGGCAAGAGACGACTGGCGGACGAGGAAGGCGACCATGCGCCCGTCCGGAGAGATCCGGGGAGAAACAGGCTCGCGCTGCTCGATGATGTCACGGAGGGTCAGATCAGCCTGTCCCGCGACTCCTTGAACCAACGCGAGCAGAACGACTGGCAGCAGAACATGTCTCATGAGGTGCGTTTTTAGCCGATTAAAGTGCGGCTGGCAAGGAGGGAACGGGGGGCGGCTGCTGGGCGGCATCTGAATGCCAGAAGGACCAGAAGGACCTGAAGGACCAGAAGGACCGGAAGGACAGGCGTGATCACCGTCCTTCAGGTCCTTCCGGTCCTTCTGGTCCTTCCGGTGTTTAGCAGAAGATGCCTGGCCTAAATCAGCCCCGGGAATGGGATTCCACGATAGATCACAAGGTGGTCCTGCAGTTGCCAGAGCGGGCGCTGCTTGGCCCAGAATTCATCCATCATGAACGTCGTAATCTCCCGGCGCTGTTCCTCGGAATAAGGATGCACGCTGGGGTACAAGAGAATCATCCAGACGACGGCCATGAACTTCTCGAAGTCGTCGGCGGAGAAATGAATCCGGCTCTGTTTCATGAGCACCTGGCAGTCCGCTGCTTCCTCCGCGGCTCGAATCTGGCCTCCGAGTACCTGGAGATCCTGCTCGTTGTGATGGCCGAAAAACCGGCTTGCGAAGTGCTCGTACAACCACCCGGTCGTGCCGAACTCGGAGTTGTCCGGCGCCATTAAGACGGCGTGTATTGCGCCCCGCTCAAACAGCACATGGCGAAGCAGGTTACTGAAGAGGGAAAGCCACCGATTCGCCTCGCAGTAGTAAAGCGAATGATGCAGCGTCACCAGCTCCATCCGCGAACCGCCCAGGGCCGATGAGACGAACTGTTGGGATGAATGGGAATCAGACAGGATTTCGCGGAAGTCTCCCGCGATCGTATAGACGTGATTTGTGCGCTGGCGCAGGATCCTTTCCCTCACTACCTGCAGGGCCTCCTGCTCGATGTCGAGCAGGTAGAGCCCGCTTCGGAACGCGGTTTCGAGCAGCCGGAATTGCGGCTCGTTACTCGAACCGATTGACAGCGCCGAGAGCGCATTGTCGAGCGGAAGAGTCTTGTGCAGAGTCCGCGTGACCCGGGCCAGGGTCTCCCCGATATCCACCTTGTCGTTGCTGTAACGTGACCAGATCTTGTCCTCCTGGAACATCTTCGACTCGGCGACCATCATTCCTTTGCGGATCAACTGTCGGCGTGTGCTCGTCTGCATGACTCTCCCCTGGTTCGCCCCTATCTCGTAATTAAGAAAGCCCTTTGGAACGACCAGAGGGGCATTGTAGCCGCTTCCTGGCTGGTGGACTAACACAAAAAATGTTGCCCGCATACCCCGACATGCCCGACATGCCTGCCTCCTCTTGCTCCCTTCGGCGGCGTGGACTATATTCCTGAGCCTGAGCAAGGGAGGGCATTTGCGACCGAAAGTTCTTTCCACGCTTGTCTCTGCCGCGATACTCACTGGTGTTTTCTGCATATCGGCCGGCCAGAATGTTCAGCCCCCGGTCACCCCCGCCAACCCGGATGTGGAACTGTGGGGATTCTTCGAACTGGCCCTGGCCGGACCCGCCACGGGCAATCCCTTTCTTGACGTGACTTTCACGGCCCGTTTTTCCCTCGAAAACACGGTCGTCGAGGCTACGGGTTTCTACGACGGAGACGGGACGTATCGCGTGCGTTTCATGCCGGACAGGCAGGGGCGATGGCGTTATTTGACACGCAGCAACGCCCGGGAACTGGACGGCAAGACCGGCGAGTTCAACGTCCGAGCGCCGTCTGGGAAGAACCATGGGCCAGTGCGCGTCGCGAACACTTTCCATTTCGCCTAC
>RPQK01000221.1 GCA_003819755.1 Acidobacteriota bacterium
AATCTCCCGGGCAAGTTCGCGAATCACCTGAGCGGGCTCGAAGATCGCGTCCACATCCTTGGTACTAGGACGCGCGTTGAAGGCCAAGACCATGACCGAACCGCCAAACAGGCACAGTTCTCCGGTGACATTCCGCTGCCGTAGCGCATCGGCAAGACTCTCAAGCGCGGTCAAGATCGTCTCTCGATCGAGAGCGGAGCCTGATGGTCCGTTGCCGGTTTCCGGGGCTGTCATGAATGCATTCTGCGGCACAAACTAAGCGTGTGGCAAGGGTCAAGGCGCAGCTATGCGGGCCGGGGGGATGGCTGCCCCGACACTCCCGATTAGCACAGGGCGGCTTGGAGATCGACGATAAAATGGTGCGCAGACGAGGGGCGCTGCGAGCGATCGACGGCCAGAGAGCGTTTGAAGAACTGTTTGAGCGGAGGGGTCAACGCCGGACCCTCGTCTTCCAGCGCCGGGAAACCATCCTCAGCTGGCAGGCTTCCCCAGCTTGTCAATGCGCTCGAAACGGTAACGGCGGGCCAGCATGAGCGAATGAGGCCATGTCGACAGTCCCGCGCCGTCCGTCTCGCAGACTGCGACGCCGGATTCGTAACAGCGGCCGCACTCAGGGTATTCTCCAAACCCGGCCTGAACGGTTGCAGGCGCGGGTGATCGCTCCAGAAGCAACGCCAGGCTTCCTGTAATAGCAGAGAGGATATCGCGATCCTCCTGAGAATAAGGTTCCTCGGAGCGTTTCGGACCAAGCACCAGAACCGCCTCCGGACCAGTACCCCCAAGCGTGACCGGAAACACCCACTCGGTCCGAGTTTCTCGCAGGTACTCCACGTCCTCAGGGGGCAGTTGCTGCTGTAACCAAACAGGCTGACTCTGCGAGTTCTCGAGGGGTCTGTCCCAGGCTCGCAGCAGGGTGATCAGTCTGGAATCGCCGGGGAGCGGCGGCGGTGCGCGTCGAGAAGGGGCCACAGCGCAGAAGCTCCGAGCGCCGGGTTCGCGCACCAGAATGCTCGCAAAGTGAGGATGAAGCGATCCTTCGATCTGGGAAATCACCCGGGAAGCCGCCTGGTCAAATGTGTCTGCCCGGCGCACATCTTCTACCACCGCGCCGAGAAGTCGCCGGGCGTCATAGTGCTCGCGGAAAAAGCGCCGGTCGAGCGCATCCAGCCAGCTTTTCTGACGAACATGCAACAGAAAGGCGCCCAATGCTATTGCCGCATAAAGCAGCCCTCGACGCCGGGCGATTTCAACGAGTGGTTGGTTGCCGTGTATCAGCAGGTCCAGAGCGAGCACGAGGCCGGTTGCCGGGATAATGGACAGGAGCAGGCCCCGCGCGGCCGCATATCGCAGCCCCAACCGAATGATCACGTGAATGTCGAACATTCTATGGCGCAGGATCGCGTAGGCGGTGCAGATGGGCGCAAAAGCAAACAACAGGAGCATCGCGGAGTTGAGATAGGATTCCCCCCAATACCCCTGACGGAATCGCTGGATGGGGCCCCAAAGGCATTGTCAGGACCACGACAACGGCCGTAGCGAAAACGGCAATGCCTAAGCCTGCTACGAGAATTCGCAGGCGCCGCCGCTCGTTGCGGTCCTCGATCCTGCGGTAGTTGCGTATCAGAAGCACGAGAGTTGCTGCAAGAAAGCATGCACCGAGCGTCCAGCCCGGCATGAGCAGCCAGACCGGCACTGCAGGACCACTTGCCCCCGCGTAGACAGGCAGCCAGAACGGTCTCAGGTTTAACGGGATCGTCACCACTATGCTAAACATCCAGAATGCCCATGCGCGCCAGCCGGTGAGAAGAGCTCGCGGGAAAGCTCCGAGGAAACCGAAAGCCGCGGCCGGAACCTTCTGGGAGAGGGACATTCCTGAGAGTATTGCCAGCTCAGCCACGGCACCAAGCTGTTCATGGATCTCAATCTCAACCAGCCTCGTATCCACGAGGGCTTTCTATCAGCCTTCCGCGATCTCCAGGCCTTTATGAAGGACGGAACAACGGTGCCCGCCTCCAATACGCTCGTCCTCATCTAGTGTTCACTGAGCGAGGCCATTTCCGGGATTGGTCCTAATACTATCGATCGGGGCGAGGTCGGCAAGGCTGCCGATTCCATGGGTCGCGATCGCAAAAGTTACTCACTTTGCGGGCGGGCCGGCCTTGACGATTCCTACTTGCGCAATTTCCCGCAATTCAATCGGGTGGTTGTCGGCACCAACGATGGGCGCTCCTACTACAATTCGTTTCAGTGAGCCTGCGGCGGCAGTCCGGCGCTCTGAAATTTCTAGTTAACTGAACTTACTCGAAGTCGATTCGACAACATCTCGGTCGACGGCGTCGGTTTTACGAGTCCCATCGACAATTTCAACGTGCGGCTCAATCGCGGGCGCAGCGACTACGACCTTCCGCACGTCTTCAACTCCATGCTGACCTATAGGCTGCCTGTTGGAAGAGGACGCCGTTTTGCCGGTGCCGCCCCCCACTGGTTGGACTCGCTCATTGGCGGCTGGGACACCGGCCTGCTAACGCTTTGGCAAAGCGGCCAGGCGATTACTTATCTGTCCAGGGTCTGTACAGGACCTACCTACCCCGAAGCAGCTTTGCAGATTACAGCGGCAACCGCGGCATCGGAAGGGTGATGCGCAAGGCCGATGGCGTGTATTGGCTCACTAAGAACGAAATCGACCGTTTTTCATACCCTGGTTCAGGCGACATTGGCACAGGCGGACGTAACGCATTTCGCGGGCCCCGCTATTTCACTGTGGATGTCTCTCTGGTGAAGCGCGCTTCCCGATCAATGAAGGGCGGGGAATCTCCTTCCGCGCCGAGGCTTACAACCTCTTCAACAACGCTAACTTCGGCCCGCCCAATAACGATTTGTCGAAAGGCGCCTTCGGCAAGATCTCCAGCACTGTGGGGAATGCCCGGATCCTGCAGCTGTCCCTCCGCTACGACTTTTGAGGCCAGGCGGTAGGCCAAGGGAATGAGCTGTCCGGCGCGGCGCGGATCTCGCCCGACCAAATACCCGAAGCAGCTGAGTTATTACCCGCAAGGGGTCCTTCGAAAATAGATCGATTCTCTTTCAGAAATGCGCCGGCATTTTGCCCAGTAGGTAGTCTGATGGGCGAGGGAAGCGAATCCTGGGGACGAGTTGTTGGTCTTGGCGGGATCATGGCCATCGACGGGATGTGGGAGACCGCTCTCGCCTTGAAGAGCGACGGGACGATCTGGGCCTTCGGTGACGGTCCGACTGTCCAAGTGTCAGGCATCACGGGAGCTGTGGGGATTTCTGGCTTTTATGATAACTGCGTGGCGTTGACGCGGGATGGGACGGTTTGGGAGTGGCGGGGCTCAACCCCCGACCGGCCCGCCCGCCGGGGTCATACGAGTCGCGGCCAGCGGCGGTTATAGCCTCGCGTTGCTCGCCGACGGAACAGTCTGGGTATGGGAGTATTTGTAACCTTCCTTGTCTGGGGACACGGCAACGTAAACCTTTCCTTTGCCTCTATTTTGCTCGACTATCCAGCTGTGTTAGCATCCCGCTCTTGGAGATAGCAAGATGACCAATACGTTCCAACGCTTCATCAGCCTGGCAGCGGTCTCGGCGGCGGTCGTTTTGTCCTCAACCATGGCCCAGACACTGCCGCAACTTACCAGTTCGGGTTCGATCTCCGCGGATGGCCGGTTTGTAGCCTTTTCTTCGTCGTCCTCGAACCTCGTCCAAGGGGATACCAATGGGCACGCGGACGTTTTTGTTGAAGACACGAGTACAGGCCAGATCAAGCGAGTCAGCCTCGGACCAAATGGCGCCCAAGCGAATGACGACTGCTTCGATGTCGTAATATCGGCCGACGGAAAATTCGTAGCGTTCGAGTCACGCGCTACCAACCTGGTCAGCGGAGTCTCTGATTCTTATGTTCGCATCTACTCCTGCGCTGTAAACACGGGGCCTGTCAAGCTCGTCAGCGTCACGAGCAACGGCGCGGCACCCGACGATTCCTGCTTCGCGCCGGTAATTTCAGCCGATGGACGGTTCGTGGCCTTCGAGAGTCGGTCCAACAAGCTGGTTGCCAACTACGACTACAACAGCAAGTTCGATGTCTTTCTTCGGGATCAGGTGGGCGGGAAGACGACTTTATTGAGCGCAATAAGCGGCGGACCTGCCGCGGCAGACGGTGCAAAGGCGCCGAGCATCTCAGCCGACGGTCGCTTTATTGCTTTCCAGTCGACATCGCCAGACTTAGTCACAAACGACACCAATTCGAAGGAAGATGTTTTTGTCTACGACCGACAGACCGCAAAAATATCCAGAGTGAGCATTTCTACCGCAGGAGCACAAGCCAACGGTTCTTGCGGGTCTCCTGTTGTGTCGTCCGATGGTCGGGCTATCGCCTTCACCTCCTACGCCTCCAACCTCGTCGCTGATGACATGAATTCCACAGGGGATATTTTTGTCCGTGACCTTCAGGCCAACACAACTACCTTGGTCAGCAGGTCCTCAAGCGGAGAGGTCGGGAACGGAGCGAGTGGCGAAGCGGTCATTTCGAGCGATGGGCGGCTGGTAGCTTTTTCCTCGCAGGCAACAAACCTGGGACCGGGTTTGGCGACCGGAGACCAGCTCGTCTTTGTTCATGACAGGGTAACGAGCGAAACTGCAGTTCTGAGCAGAACGCTCGCAGTTTTGGACGACCTCTCGGCCTCTCACCTTTGTCTGTCGATATCGGGGAATGGGAAGGGTGGGCAGGCTGTCCGGTTTTCTTCCGGCCATGGCGCCTTCGCGGTCGACCTGTCTTCGGGGGGGGCCGTGTTCCCCCAGTACGCGAACGGCACGACCGGAGGCCAGCCTAACCGAACTCGAATAATCCTAAGAAATGGCTCCAGCCGGCAGGATGGAGGGCAGATCAGATTCAGCGACGGACAGGGGAAAGCTGTCCAGGTACCGATAGGCGGGCAACTTGTCTCCTCTATCGACTTTTCAGTGCCGGGCTGGGGAACCTACGAGCTCCTGACCGATGGAACTGGCCTCCTCCAGTCTGGAATCGTCGAAGTGACGTCGAACCGGGGGGTCTTTTCAGCGATTCAGGCGGCCGAAGCGTTCCAGCTCCTAGGACATGACGTTTCGGTCGATTCGAGCAGCGTGCAGCCGGGGCATTTGGTCTATGTGAGCGTGAATTCCAAAGAGAACACTGGCGTCGCGATATTCAATCCGTACGAGCGGACGGTGACAATCCAGGCTGAGCTGAATGACAAAGATGGGAGATATACCGTTGAGGACAAACAGATCCAGTTGCCCGCACGTTCGCAGATTTCGCTCTTTGTCGACGCCCCGGAGTTGTTCGCTTCCTTCTTTGCCAAAAGTCCGGATTTCTCCGGCACCCTGGCTTTGGAGGGATACTATCCCGGAACGGGGGGAAGTTATAGTCAACCAGGACTAACGGCGGCTGTAGGATTGATCCAGAAGAGGGATACTGGGGCGCTTATCGCTGTTCCGACGAGCCCGTACTATCGATCGAGAAGGAATTTCCCCCCGGTCGCCTATCCGGCGCTGCTTTTCCCCCAGTTTGCCAACGGAGAAATTGCGGGCGTCCGCAACTCTACGCGGGTAATGTTGAAGAATGTTCGAGCGACCATGGCGAGTGGACAAGTCCGGTTCCAGGACCCACAGGGAAATGCCGTCTCTGTTCCTATCAAGGGTGTAGCGCGCAGTACCGTACCTTACGATTTCTACAGCTGTGGATACGTGCTGGACTTCGCAACGGACGGCACCGGCACCCTTCAGGCGGGAACAATCGAGGTCGCCCCCGGGCAACCCTACGTCGAAGGGACAGAAGTCTTCGAAGTACTGGGAAACTTCGTGTCCGTTCCCAGTTGTCCGGCACGATCGGTCCACCAGCTCTACGCGAGTGTGACACCGGATGAGAACACGGGCATTGCGCTATATAATCCGGAAACGACCGTGACCACCTTGAACGTCTGGCTTCTGAATCAGGTAGGTAAGCAGGTGGGGTCACGCCAGATAAGCCTGACGGGGCGTCAGCGACTCGCCGTCTTCCTTGACGAACCGCAGCTCTTTCAGGACTTTTTTGCGGCTAACCCGGCGAGCTTCCATGGCACGGTAAACGTCAGGGCTGCCGGCGGCAAGCTGGTTGCCGTGCTCGGGCTTCTCCAGCGCCGAGCGAACGGCGCGTTAATGGCTATGGGAAGCGGAGCGACTGCGTACGGCCAGTAGCCTCGGTCTTTGAGAGGCGGCGAGCGGATTCGAACCGCTGAGTAAAGGTTTTGCAGACCTCCGCCTTACCACTTGGCTACGCCGCCTCGGTTCACGGAGAGAGATGTATTATAGCTGAACAAGTTGCGGGGGTTCTACCGCAAAGTCCCGGGCATACTGCCATCAAGGCTATCGGCAGCCGTAGGTTCCATTTCCAGATGGAACGCTGTGCCAACAGGCACGATCGCAAGGTCCCATCTGGTGATGGGACCTACGGGCGCCGGCACATTCGTTCACCGGCGCGGGGGAGGGGGGACTGGGAGCGGGACGTAGTCGCGCTCGAGGATCATCCACTCCTGGAGCGCGGCTTTCAGGTCGCGCTCGATTGAGGCCGATTCAGCCTGGCCGGCCAGGTTTCGGAGCTCATAAGGATCCGAGGTCAGCTCGTACAGCTCGAACATCGGGCGCGTGGGCGAGAAGTAGAGCCGGGAAAGCTCAGGCGAGAGCTTGCCCTGCTCGTGCATCGTCATCAGTTCCTTCCAGTGAGGATCGCCGGCGAAATCCACGGGCCAGTAGGGAATCTGCCAAAGAGCGTTATAGATGAGCTTGTGCGTCGGCGTGACAATGCAGCGCCCGAGGTCGAAATTGGCGCTGTTCACCGGGAGAGTCGAACCGTGCGCGCCTCGCTCTGAAAAAACGTGAGTCCGGCCGGTATACGACCTGCCCTGAAGCAGGTTCAGAAAACTGCGGCCAGTCATGTCGCCAGGCGGTTGTAGACCAGCGGCTTCCAAGAAGGTCGGCGCCAGGTCTTCACCGGAAATCAACCGGTCCGATGACCACCCCGGTTTGACACGGCCGGGCCACCGAATGAGCAGTGGCACGCGGATGCCGAATTCATACAGCGTTCCCTTTCCGCGGAACTGGGACGCTCCGTTGTCTCCCATGATCGCCACGAGGGTGTTACCCGCAAGATTTCGTTGCTCGAGCACCTTGAGGATTTCGCCCACGTCGCCGTCAAACCGGCTGATTTCGTCGTAGTAGCGGGCAAAGTCCTCGCGGACGAGCTGAGTGTCGGGGTAATGGGGCGGGAGCTTGAGTCTCGAGGGATCGTGCGGACTCGGAATCGCGTTCTTATCGAGAGGCCGGTGCGGGTCATTCGAGCAAAGCTGGAGGAAGAAAGGTCTGTCGCCAGCCAGGTCCAGGAATTCCTGCAGCTGACTAAGGGCGACCTGGCGGCCGCCGGTCTTGACGTAATCCAAGCGGTCAGGGAACGAGCGGAGCTTATATTTGTCTAAGACAGTGGTCGTTTCCTGAGGCGCATTCGCCGAGCCGTCCAGGTGGTAGTTGCGTCCTGCCACCCCGGTGAAATAGCCACTCGTGCGGAGGACCTCGGGATAGGTCCGCACATCGAGGGGGAGCGGCGCGGAGAAGCGCGTCATCGCGATTCGCACCGGCGACCGGCCGGTCATGATCGAGGCGCGCGATGGGACACACTGCGGGCAAGTCACATAAGCGCGATCGAATCGGACTCCGCCCTGCGAGAAGCGGTCGAGGTTCGGAGTCTTGGTATCGGGATTCCCGTAGCAACCGACGTGAGCCGCAGAGTGGTCGTCGGAAAGGATCAGGAGAATGTTAGGTCGGGGGGCTGATGCCGGCTGCGGTTGGGCGGAAGTTGCCAGTCCCGCCGCAGCCGCAGCGCCGGCCAGGAAGTGCCTACGCGTCGGTTTCGACGATGTCGCCATGGTGCGGAAGGCTACTCCGAAATGGGTGGCGATGGCAATGGCGAGAGGCGCTTCAGAGGCGCGGATTCTCGATACAACTCGCCACAAAACGGCGAGTCACTCAACCGCCGCTGCGAACCAGCCGCCGCGGAGGTTCCCTGCCGCACTCGAAAGAAGCGGCGAACCTGGTCAATCGGCTGTGCGTAAACTATGATCCGTCGGGTCGTCAAAAAACAGGAGAGAGAGGCAATCATGGAAGACAATTCAAGAAGGCGCTTTCTTACGGTGCTGGGATCGGCGGCTCCGGTTTGCTGGGTGGCCGCGCAGGCGTCGGCTGCCGGACAGCAACAGGCGCAGCCGCAAAAGCACAAGTTCGAGGACAAGTGCGGAATGTCTTATGAGCAGATGTTCCACTTCGCCTACTCGGACGGCTTTATCGGACTGGTGACCGCTTTGGCAAAGAAAGCCGGCGGGGAAAAGTACCTCGAGGTCATCAAGCAGGCAAACGACGAACTCGTCACCGAAAGCATGAAGCAGCGGAAAATTGACGATCGCAGCCTCCGAGCGTTCACCGAGTACCTGAGGAACCAGAACGATTTCTGGAAGCATGTGGTAACGGCGGAAATCGTCGAGGATTCGCCGAATGCGGTAGAGGTCCGGGTCAAAGAGTGTATCTGGGCCTACACATTTCGTAAGCAGAAGGCAGCGGACGTCGGATATGCCTGTGTGTGCCACCCGGACTTCGCCTATGCGAGGGCTTTCAACCCGAAGATGAAGATGGAGAGGACCAAGACGCTGATGCAGGGGGATGAGTACTGCAACCATCGTTGGGTAGTGGAGGCGTAGGAGGCTGACCTTCTGACCGACTGACCACTGGCTGGTGCATCAGCAAAAATCGCACGGTCCCATCTGGAGATGGGACCTACGGTTGCCGGCAAGTCCGAGTCTACAGCAGGCGTAAGACCGTGACCTGGCGCTTGGCGCGGAGGATACCGTAGAGGTGACCGGGGGTCGAGCGGTCCCAGGCGATACCTTGGCCAGCGATCGGGGCAGGGATCGTTTCGAGGAACTCCAGCATTCCGCCGCTTTCACCCAATCGCACGACGTAGATTTCGGGCGCATCGTGGCCCGTCAGATAGAGGCGGCCGTCCGTGCCCCAGGAGCCGCCCGAGTTACTCATCTCGCCGAAGCGCGAAAGGAGGCGTGACGGGAAAGTCCACGTCTGCAGGTCCTGCCATTTATCGTTGAGCTTCACCAGGACGGTGTTTTCTTTTCCCCCGTAGCGCTTGCCGTCGATCACCTGGTCATAGTTCGCGAAAGTGGCCCACCAGAAGCCATTGTGGCGGTCGACCCAAGTAAGGGAGCCCCAGCGGACGCCGAAGTCATGCGTCCCGATGTGGGTGAGACTCCCGGTATCCCAAATTTCGACACTGCTTTTCATGGGAAATCCCGGGTAGTTCGAATGCGCGCAGTAGAGCTTGCCATCGACCACAACACCGCTATCGAGATGCGTGATAGTCGATCCTGGCGCCGCTTGCCAGCGGGCTGTCTGCTTTCCCGTCATCTTGTCGTATTTCCCGATGACCCGGCTGTCGATTGCATAGAAGTGGGCAGCATCAACGGCCACTCCCTGCCGGGCTTCGGCGGCGTCGAAGGTCGAAACCAACTGGAGAAACAGCAGAACAAGGTGCGTCACGCTCCCTAGTTTCGCATCATCCACACACGGAAGACACAGGGAAAACGGGACTATAATCGGCGCTTATGAAAGCCATTTTCGCCATCGTCGTGCTATTTGCTTCGTCCCTGGTCTACGGTCAGGAGACCAAGGCGGTTTCGCCGGACGGGAAGCTGGAGATCAGCCTGACCATCACTTCCGAAGGGGTCGCCCAGTACCGGGTCGCATTCAACGCACAGGAAGTGATCAAGCCGTCCAGGCTCGGCCTAGAGCTGCAAAATCAACCTCCACTCGGCACCGCAATGAAAGTGGTTGCCGCGCGGCGGGGAGACGTCGACGAGACGTATCGGATGCCGCATGGCAAGGCCAAT
>RPQK01000222.1 GCA_003819755.1 Acidobacteriota bacterium
AGGACATGATCCAGCTGCATTTTCCGGGCAATGTGGCGGCGAGCTGCGCCGTCCGGATAAACGACGCTGGGGAGGTGCTGGCTATTGCGCGCGATCCCAAGGGCAATCAGCAGGTGTTCTCATGGCAGCGCGGCGAGCAGGTTCGCCAGGAGGTCGTGTCCGATCTGCTCCTCCCTGAGGTAGATTGGAACCAGTTATCCCGAGTCAATTCCTCGGTGACCTTGATCGGCTCGAACCTGTCTTCTTTCAAGCTCTCCCAGGAACTTGCGAAGGTCAGTTTTGCAGCCAAAGAAGAACCCGACAAGGTCGCACAACCGATCAGGATGAACGGCCGGGGCCAGATCGCCGGAAACCTTGTGAATGCCGAGCGGGGTGAGACCCAGGCTGTCGTGTGGGAGATCCGGCTTCCGAAGTTAGAAGAAACTCTTCGGGAAGTGGTCAGCCAGGTTCATGACAAGGGAGCCGACAATACTCTCAACACCTCGCTGACCGAGGCCTTGGCGGCACTCGAAAACAACGACTACGAAACTGCGGCTTCCAGCCTGAATACCTTCCTGGACGACCTGCCCAACATAACCATCCCGGAACAGACGCGAGCCCGATGGGCAGAGTCTGTCTCCCAGAGCCTCGACCGCCTGAGTCACTTTACAATACTGCACTAATTGCGGCGATCCCTGGGTTTCATCCGGGCGCTAAACCCGCGCCCTCTTTCGAAACCCACCCTGCGTTGGTAACGCGTCGCTGATGTCCGTGTTCGTCGTGGTGTTAGTCCAGGGGAGAGCAAGATGACATGCCCGGCCAAGCCAGCCGCTGATCAAGCGTAGACCGACCAGACTTCGAGGGGGGTGGGAAGACTTAGCCAGGTTTTGAAAGTCAGCCCTAGCTTAGCCGGAGACGTCATCTTGCTCATTGTGACAAAAGCGTGAAGGGGGCAACTCCCCAGGTGAAAACGGCAGTGGAAGGCAGAATAAGAGTGCCTGCCGTCGGTCCTCTTTGCCCGGCCATGTAGTTGATCAGGTCCGAACTGCCGGGCGCCTGTAAGGACATCGCGCCGTCAGGAGACGGGACCAGAGTCCTGGTGAAAGCAGCGAGGGCCTTCAGCGTCAGATCTGCGGCAAAGCTCGGCCCGTCCAACCCGGCCGGCATATAGACCTGACAACCGGACAGGTAGTCGAAGGCGATCGCCGCAGCGTTGGACACGTGCAAGTTGGCTCGCACCTGCCCCGCCTGGGACCCTGTATTTATCGGGGTTACCCCGCAGACCCCGATCATGGCTGTTTCATTCGGGTACAAGATATCGGCGATGTTGTCCGCGTCCAGGGGAGCGCCTGCCGCGACGACCGAAAGAAGGAAACGCCCAGAACCAAACTGTGACGCCGGAAAGGCTTCAGCCAAATCTCCCGGCAGTCCATAGCCAAACAGCACGTTGCCGGTTTTTATATCCGTCCCTGGAATCGGCAGGTCGAAGGGATCAAACGTGATGGTCTCGCCGCACGGCAACACCATTAGAAAATCAAAATAGTCCCGCCCTTGATCGTTAAGGAAATACACGTGAAGCGTGACGGCCTGACTCCGGTTGTTGTTCGTGATCTTTATGCCGCTCTGGTTCACCGGCTTGGTGATTCCCGTAAGCTGGGACACAGTCTTGGAATCGAGGGCGTCTTTCGGATAGCCGGCATTCGAGAGATCGATCCCGGTATCGAGATAATAAATAAGCTGCGATCCGACAACCGGGCCCGGATTTGCAGCGGCCGGCAGGGCGGCCAGTGAGCCGGTTCGCCTCTGCCTCAGCCCCAAAATGTAAAAAGGCGAGTCGGACGAGGCCTCGAGCGACCCGACAAATTCCGCGATCCCGTAGATATAGTTCAGGAAACCGCTTACTTTCTGGCCGGGGGCAAGGTCAACCGAACTCTCCGCGATCTGCTGGCCGTCCTGGTTCCGCACGGCCATCCAGACTTTGATTGACTGTTCTCCCCGGTTCAAAATTGCGTAACCGGAATCAACCCATCGGTTCCGCTCTACGAAAACGCGAGCCGAGGTGGTCGGGGGGCAGTCCGGGATCGACAGGTCGAAAAGATTGCTGACGGTGAATACGACATTTCCGATCAGCGAGGAGGAAATGTTTTCCGCGATGACGAGGGCATAGCCCACCTGTAACTGATCCGTTCCGTAGATCCGGTACTTTTTCGCGCCACCGGGCGGGAGCGAGAAATCAACTTCCTGGGTTTGGATGCCGTCAACCAGCAGCGCCAGACCATTTCCGGCGTCGTCCCTAAAGAGAACCTTGCCTGATTCAATGTGAGGGGCAGGATTCGTCAGGTTGACTTCCATGTCGATCCCGGGGCCGACAGCGAGGTGGGGAAAAGTCAGGGACGCCTGTGGATCCGCGGCGAGCAGCGGCAGCCAGCAAAAACAATTTATTAAAGCAATTAAAAGCGGCCTTCGAGTGCTGCGACCCATCGTCCCCCCAGTTCGTTTACGGCACCGGTCCGCAGATACGGCTAGCAGACAGACGCTAAAAATCTAGCAGGTCTCTCGCGCGCTGTCAATAAGATTGCTAAAATTTTAGCAAAGCTGATCAAAAAAGGCCAATTCTTTAGCACTTGACGCTTGACTATTCCTCGACGGAAGTGCTAGATTATGCGCACCTGACTCGCGGTATTCGGTCAGGAAAATTTTTAGTCTCACGGGAAAAGGAGCGATCCGCGATGTCATCGGATCTTAGATTGCTGAGCCGGCGCGAACGACAGATCATGGACATCCTGTATCGGCTGTGCAGGGCAACCGCCTTACAGGTGATGCAGGAAATGGGCCCAGAACCACCCAGCTACTCAACTGTGCGCACACTGCTGGGAATCCTTGAGAAAAAGGGCCATGTCAGGCACGAGAAGGAAGGGCATCATTACACCTACGTGCCGAATACACCCGCTGGAGAGGCACGGTATTCCGCGCTTACCCATCTCATGGACACCTTCTTCAACGGTTCTGCCTCGGCGGTGGTTTCGGCGATTATTGACCTTAAACAGGATAAGCTGACTGCCGGGGAGTACGAGGAGATCCTGGAACTGGTCGAAAAGAGCCGCAAAGAGGGCCAGTAGCACCTGAAATTCACAGAGCCGCGCACGACAGAAACCGACGCGTCGTGCGCGGCTCTGTCCGTTTTCCTAAATTCCACAAGTTCGGTTTTCCGGCTGGTAGACGACTCTTGCCTTTTCGACCTCGACGCCCTCGGCTAGCGGCGCGAGCAACTGAATGGTTGTTCCCCGACCCGGTTCACTGTCGATGGTCATGGATCCGCCGAGGATTTCCAGGCGTTCTTTTACCGCGAAGAGCCCAAACCCCTGACGACGGGAACTTTGGATTCGGCTCAGGTCGAATCCCCGGCCGTTGTCCTGCACCAGGATTTCAACCATTTCGCCGGCCACTCTCAGCACCAGTCGGGCCTGGTCGGTTCCGGAGTGTTTCACCACGTTGAAAAGCAGCTCCCGGACGGCTTGAAAGAGAATAATCCTCAACGTTTCCCTGGCCGGGTTGGCGGCAGGATCAATCGCTGCCTCCACTCGCAACTGGTGTTGCTCCAAGCTCCATGACCCCAGCCACTCCAGCGCCGCGGGAAGCCCTGACTCGCTGAGGATGGGAGGGCAGAGCTCGGCGGTAAGCGAGCGTGAAACCCGAATAGCCTGTTGCAGGAGATCGTCGACATGAGAGCAGCTCTCACGCGTCTCGGTCTTCGCGGACCGGCTCCCGATGACGGCCAAATGCAGCTTGGCCGCAACCAGCAACTGCTGCAAATGGTCGTGCAACACTTGAGCGAGGCGGCGGCGTTCCTGCTGTTCGGCCTCCGTCAGCTGCGAGGCCAAGGCCTGCAGCTGCAGCATTCGACTGTGTGCTTCCGCGGTCCTCTCAGCGACTCTCAATTCCAAATCGGCATTCACCTGCTCGAGTTCGATTTCCCTTTTCCGCAGGGCTTCCTCGCTCGTCTTCAAATCCCGGAAAAGCAGACTGTAGGGACGGGTGAGCCCGGTCTCGATGACCGCTTTGTAGATGAAGAAGAACGAGACGGTTTTGAGGTAGTGCCCCAGCAGGTTCGCGGTACTGTACGGACTGGAATAAAGCGTGAACATGACCTCCGAGACCACGCAGGCGGCAATCGACGCAATCATCAGCGTGAGCACCTCGGGGTCAAAGAAAGACCTCTTCCGCCAGAGGAGATAGCCGGACAGGGCAAATACGAGGCTGATGGTATATTCGCTGACTATCTTGAACGAGGTCAGTCCCTCGGTTTCCGAGTAGGCCGTCGGAAAAGACTGGAAGTAGAAGATCCAGAGCAGGAGGCCACCGAAGACCGCCGAGAAACCGCCCAACGCAAACTTGATACTCATCGGCCGGTCTACGAAAACCGGAGCCAGCAGCCAGGCGCCGGCGGCGATAAATCGCGAACAAAGCCAAAGCTGGGTGGCGAGGTCGGCCCCGACCTCCAAAAAGACACCCATCCCCTTGTAAGCGAGGGTATGAAGCATGTCCATCCCGGCGACGAAGAGATAGGCCAGACCGAGCCACAAAAGAGTGCCGTTCTGGAAATAACGACGAGAGTTCCAAGTCAGGATGAAGATACCGGAAGCGACCGCCACGCTGAAAAGCTCGGTGAGGCTGTGGAAGAGCAAGTAGCTGTGCAAGCGCGTAACATAAAGAACGCCCAGGACCGCAAGGAAGAGGAGGTAGGTCGTGTACGCTGTCGAAAATGAGAAGAATCGCCTCATCCGCCGCATGGAATCTCCCGCTATTCTAATCCGGAAGGGCTGAATGACTTCAAGCAAACCACGGGGACAGGCGGGCTCGGCTCGAATTCGCACCGCCTGTATACCGACAGGGGGGAGGCCCCCAGGACTGCGAGTCGCGCTGATCGTCCTTCTTATCGGGGCCGCATTCGCGGGAGCCGACAGCTTCCGGGGAAAATGCGTGGCAGTCCACGACGGGGACACGATCACCGTGCTCCGGGGCAGTCAACAGGTGAAAATTCGGCTCGAGGGCATCGACTGCCCGGAGCTCGGACAGGATTTCGGAACGCGAGCCAAGCAGTTTATGTCAAGCCTGGTCTTCGGGAAGACTGTCACCGTCGTCGTGAAGTACCTGGACAAGAATGGGCGTTCGGTCTCCCGCGTCAGAGTGAAGGGAACAGATGCCAGCCGGGCGGTTGTCGAAGCCGGGTTCGCCTGGCATTACCGGCGTTTCTCTTCCGACGAGAGTCTGGCAGAAGCCGAGCGGCAAGCCCGGCGGGTGAAAAAGGGACTTTGGTCCCACCCCAACCCCGTGCCCCCTTGGATCTGGCGTCAGAGAAAACGGGAGAAATGATTGCGGATTGCAGATGGATTGCAGATTGAGTCGAGGGCGTGAGTCACTCAACCGCCTTTGACATCGCGCTTCCACCCAATTCGCAATCCGCAATCACAGCACGACCGTCCGCCTAATGGTTTTGACCACTTCCTCCGGATCATCGGTCAGGGTCACCAGATCAAGATCTTCGGGAGAAATAAGCTTTCGGGCCAGGAGAACGTTGCGGACCCACTCGAGCAGACCGCACCAATAGTCTCGGCCAACCAGAATCACTGGAAAGGGGCGCATCCGCCTTGTCTGAATCAGGGTAAGCGCCTCGAACACTTCGTCCAGCGTCCCCAGTCCTCCTTCCATGGCCACGTACGCTTGGGCGTACTTGAGAAACATAACCTTGCGGACAAAGAAGTATTTGAATTCCTGACGGATGGTGGCGAAAGGGTTGGCGATTTGTTCCATGGGAAGCTGAATGTTTATACCGACTGACTTTGCTCCCCCGTCGCGGGCGCCTTTGTTGCCCGCCTCCATGATTCCCGGCCCGCCACCGGTAATGATATTGAAACCGCTCTCGGCCAGCCGGCGAGCGATGACAACCGCCTTGTCGTAGGAATCGTCGCCCGGCCTCACTCGTGCCGAACCGAAAATCGAGACGGCCGGGTCGATGTCTGTGAGGGCTTCAAAACCATCGACAAACTCGGCCAGGATTTTGAATAGCCGCCAGGAATCCCTGACGGTCATGGCGTCGATGATGTATTGCTTTTCCACGCGGTCATCATATCCGGTACAGGCCGGCTAATGCATCAAAAAGCCGGACAGACGCCGAATCCCCCTCCGATTGGGGGGCATCCTCTTAAGAGATAAGTGTAGTAACATGAAACCGAGGGGCGTCTCACACGTCCACACTTGAGTCGACTAGATAATGCCAAAAACCGGACCGCTTCCTGAGGTCCGCGTTGAAGGTGGTCCATATGGTAAGAAGAATTCATGTCTTGATGGTTACGTGCTGTCTATTGTTCGGATATACGAACGGGCAGCAGAAGCCGCCAACCCCTCCGCCGACCCCGACTCCTCAGCCCCAGCCCCAGCCGCAGCCCCGCGATCCGAACCCAGGACAGCAGCGACCCAGCGAGAGTCGACAGTACGACTACCAGCGACCGGTGTATGTCAGCGGTAAGGTGACCCTGGACGACGGCACCCCGGTCCCAAATGGTGTGCGGGTCGAGTTGCTCTTTAACGGACAGGCCAAGCGACAGGAATATACCCGTTCAGACGGGTCTTTCACGTTCGACCTTAGCAGCTCCAACCGGGGAACTCTGGCAGATGCGAGCATGTCGGGTTCCGACGAGGATCTTTTAGGTGGTTCGAGCGGCGGCACTGGCGGGTTTGGTGGGATGAGTCGCGGCATGGGCCGCGTTGACCTTACCGGATGGGAAGTCCGCGCGACCCTTCCCGGCTACACGTCCGAGACCGTCATGCTCCAGAGCAGGAGCGCGCTTGACAACCCCGATATCGGCACAATCGTCCTGCGGCCTCTCGGCAAGGTCAAGGCCACAACGATCAGCCTCAACTCCCTGAAGGCGCCGAAAGACGCGCAAAAATCCTTTGAATCTGCCCGCAAAGCCGTGAGTAAGAAGAAGCCGGATTTCGAAAAGGCCCTCAAGGAACTCGACAAAGCGGTTTCGGCCTACCCTTCATTTGCGGCCGCCTGGCAGATGATGGGAGAGATCCGGCAAGCCAACAAGGATTTGCCCGGGGCCAAGGAAGCGTTCCAGAAGGCACTGGCAGCGGATGACCGCTTCATCAGCCCCTACCTCTCCCTCGCCGCGATCGAAATCGAGGGCAGCCACTGGCCGGAAGCGGCAAAGATCACCACTCAGCTTCTTGATCTGAACCCGTACGTCGTTCGCGGCCATTGGCTTCACGCCATTGCGGCCTTCAATACCGGTAACGTTGACGCCGCGGCAGACTCGGCGCGCGCCATTCAGAAAAGCGACGAGGCAAAAAACTACCCCATGTCACACTACATCCTGGGGTACGCTCTTGCTCAGAAGGGCGATGTACCCGCGGCCGCCTCTGAGCTCCGCACGTTCTTGAAAGTGCAGCCCGATAGTCAGTATGCAGAACGGGTCAAGACTCTTCTCGGGGAGTGGCAGCAGAAGGGGCTGGTCACAGCCGCAACGCCGGCAGCTCCGCAGCAGCCGTAGCTGTAGGGAGCAGACCAAGGCATTGGATTACAGAGCCGTGTACGATGCGGAGCGCGCGGCTCTGTTTATGTGGGGCTCCTTACTCGATTGTCCTGGTGACCTTGCGCCACCCGCGCCTTTCCATCGGCTTAGGAGTTTCGTTCGCCAAGCCCACCGGAACCAAGGCAACGGGCTTCATGCCCTCGTCCAGCGCCAGGCACTCGGCGATTTCCCTCTCTTTGACCACTCCAATCCAGACTGCCCCGTATCCCAGCGCATGGATCCCCAGCAGGAGATTCTGGACAGCCGCAGCTGTGTCCTGGATACAAAAGAGCTGACGGCCCACATCCCCGTATTCAGCGGCCGACTGCTCCGGGACTGCGCAGATCACGAAGACCAGCGGGGCTTGCTTTACCACCTGCTGGTCGAAAGACAAGCGGCATAACTCCTCCTTCAATCCCTGAGACTTGACCAGCAGGAAATACCATGGCTGAAGGTTTCCGGCCGAGGGGGCGGCCTCCAGGCAGGCGAGCATCGTTTCGACGTGCTCATGGGGAACCGGGTCCGGGCGAAGTGAACGGATACTTCGGCGTGTCAGGATACACTCAATCGGGGACATGGGCATGCCTCTTTCCTTTCTACTAGAGCCAACGATTATAAGGGTTTCGTGCTATAACGACGAGATGAGAAAGAGCTTGCTCCTGCTGACGGTGCTCGTTGTCGGATCCTTGGTAGCCCGAGGACAACAGGCGTCGGAAAAAGATTTGGCGGCGAAATATTCTCCCCGCCTCGAAAAGATCTTGAACGAGAACATCATCCCTTATTGGTACCCGGCCTCCCTGGACCGCGAGAACGGCGGATACCACATCAACGCGGACTCGACCGGAAGACTGACGCAGGGCGGAAGCAAGATGATCGTGACGCAGTCGCGTATGGTTTGGTTCTTTTCCCGACTGGTCAGGGCCGGTTACCGGAAGGCGGAGTTCCTGGAAGCAGCTGACATCGGTTACCGCTTTCTCGTTGACAAGATGTGGGACCAGGAAAACGGTGGTTTCTACTGGGAGGTGGACTCGACCGGGAACCGGAAGACGGCTCCCTTGAAGCACCTCTACGGGCAGTCGTTTGCTTTGTATGCCATTTCCGAATATGCGCTGGCAAGCGGAAAGCAGGATGTGCTGAAATTTGCGGTGGACTTTTTTGGGCTCCTGGAGGCGAAGGCCCATGATGCGCGCCACGGCGGATACACGGAGTTCTTCTCGGCCGACTGGAAGCCCAATCCGCCCGGTGCCCGCTCCTACATGGGCCCGCCTGCCGGCTCGAAGCTGATGAACACGCACCTGCATCTCATGGAAGCCGTCACGACGTTCTACCGTGCTTCCCGTCTTCCGCAGGTCCGGGAACGGTTGCGTGAGCTGATTGATATTGAAAGCAATTCGGTGGTCAGAAAGAACCTCCCAGCCTGCACCGACAAGTACCAGCCCGACTGGACCCCGATCCTCGGTGGCGCGTACGCCAGGGTCTCGTACGGGCATGATGTTGAGAACGTCTGGCTCCTGATGGATGCCTGCGACGCCGCGAACGTCTCCAATTACCCGTTCCAAGACCTCTATCGCGAGCTATTCGCCTACTCTCACAAATACGGCTACGATTCGTCCGATGGCGGGTTTTACGACAGCGGGCCATTTAACCAACCTGCCGACCGGCGCCAGAAAGTTTGGTGGGTCCAGTCGGAAGCCCTGGTTTCGGCGCTACGGATGTTTCGGGTGGCCGGAGAGTCCCAGTACCTGGTCGTGTTCGACAAGACCCTGGACTTCGTGGAGAAGCATCAGGTGGACTGGGCCGGGGGTGAGTGGCACAGCCAGATCAACGAGAACGGCCAGCCGGCAGGCCCGAAAGCCAGCAGCTGGAAGGCGGCTTACCACAACGGCCGAGCCATGATCGAGTGCCTGGAGTTACTGAAAGGGCGGTGACGCCTGACCGGTTGCCTGCGAGGACCGGAAGGACCGGAAGGACCAGGCGATGCGTTTACTCGCTCTTCTGGTCCTTCCGGTCCTCGCAGGCCCGGTCAGCGCGTCCTGTACCGAATCGGATCCTTCACACCCGCTTGGGCAAAACCCTTCAACCTCAGCAGGCAGCTGTCACAGGCTCCGCAGGCCACTTCCGATGAACCGTAACACGACCAGGTGAGATGGAAAGGCACCCGAAGCCGCGCTCCTGTCTCCACAATCTGCTTTTTGCTCATATGGAGAAGTGGGGCAACCACTTCGATCCGTGTGTCGGGCTTGGTTCCCTCGAGGATAGCCAGATTGTAGGCCCGAAAGAAAGTCTCCCGGCAATCAGGGTATCCCGAACTGTCTTCCTCCACCGCCCCGATGTAGACGTACCGTGCCGGCAGAACTTCGCCCCAACTGGCCGCTATCGCAAGCAGGTTTCCGTTCCGAAAAGGCA